>CAZPPD010000313.1:0-6738 GCA_964588185.1 uncultured Alcaligenaceae bacterium
ATCCGGACCCACGTGCCCGCTTTGCCAACCCCGCCAATCCAGACCGCCCACCCATGCCGCCGGATGATCTTGCTGCGAAGGAGTTGGCTCCAAACCCGCAAAAGCCAAGAAAAGTTGGGATAGCACGGCTGGGTGGGAAAGGCTACCTGGAGATTATTGCCGCTTGGGATAGAGTAAACCGTGCCCGAGTTTCTGGTGAGAAGGAGAAGGATTACGAAAATGGGCCTCCCGAAAAACTCCCAGAACCAGAGGAGCTGAAAGAAGAAGAGATCCTCCAAGCCCAAGCCCAATGCCCGCTCGAATATCCCAAGGAACCCTACCTGATCACCCTGGACCAATCCATTCAGCTCGGACTTTTCAACAGCCGGGAATTTCAGAATCGCCGGGAAGATTTGTATCTGACTGCCCTCCCCGTTACGTTGGAGCGATTTAGTTTCGCCGCCCAATTCTTTTTCACTGAGGAAGCTGTTCGGGAAGTAACTGGGAGAAAAACCCTGACCGGCAAGACCAACCGCTGGTCCTTAACCAACAATAACGGCTTTACCAAGTTGTTCTCCACCGGGGCATTGTTGGTTTACCGGTTTGCCAACGAAACAGTCATTAACCTAACTGGAGATGCCCCGCACACGGTCAGTGTCTCTGCGATCGATCTGGATATCGTGCAGCCATTCCTGCGCGGCGGGGGCCGTGCCGTAACCTTGGAGCCTTTGACCCAATCCGAGCGGAACCTGGTGTACGAAATCCGCGATTACGCCCGGTTCCAACGCCTGTTCTTTGTGGATATTGCGGCCGGCTCAGCCGGCAACATTGGCGGTGTGGGCGGGTCGGCAATTACCTTGACCACCGGGGGCGGGTTGGGGTTTGCAGGCGGAGTGCCCGTCGGCACGATTGCCGGAATTACTACCCCGGAGATTACTCCCGGAGTAGCTGGAAGAGTTTTGCTGGGGACCGGTCCGGGGGCAACGGCAGCAGGATATTAGCCTACCCTACGCATTAAAGCTTTTTTGGCAAACGAACGGAAGAACTTAAACAACCTTACCAAAACGCTGGCCACCATCGACGAATTTGAGAAAGGCGGCCGCATTGACTACTTGCAAGTTGCCAACGTCGAGCAAGACAAGTTGTCCAGCGAAAGCAACGTGGAGCGACTCAAGCAGGACTTAAAAACCTCCTTGGATCGTTTCAAGCTGCAACTGGGTCTGCCCGCGGATTTCCCTTTGGATTTGGATGACACTCCTATCCGACCGATCGAAAATCACCTGGAAAAGTTTGAAAGAACCATTGCGGAAGCCCAAGATGTCCGTGTGCAACTGCAGGAGCTTTACAACGAAAAAACGCGCGAAGAGTTTTTAACCAATCCGGAGAAATTGCGGACCATACTTTTTGATGTGCTGGCAAAGCATCCTTTGATCCGCGGGACCAAATTCCAAAAGACTCTAGCCGAAAAGCGCCAAAAATGGCGGAATATTCCGGAAGCGGAGCGAAAACAAGCACTGGAGATTGCCGCGGAGAAATACGGGATTTTGAATAAGAAATTGCAAAACCTTCGAGATGAGGCCTTTCTAAAGAAAATTCCATTGCCGGAGAAAAAAATAGCCGATCTAAACCGCCGGTTGGATGAACTAAAATCAACCTTTAACTGGGCGGTATTTGAAGGAGTGCTTCGCGAATTTGAAGCCAAGAAGTGGGTCAAGCTCAAGAATAAAACCGAGAAGTTCGGCCTCCTGGGCAGGCAATTTATTGCCGTCCTGGACAACCTGGCTCCCCTAATCATCGAACCGCGCGAAGAGAGACTCACGGAACTCAGCACCTCTTGGCCCAAACTTCCACCCATAACGGTTGGAGGAATCAATCTGCTGTCAACCCCTGAAGATATCGCTCAGGAAATCGTCAAACAATCGGCTCTAACCAATCGCCTGGATCTCATGAATGCCCGTGCTCAAGTTGTGGATGCCTGGAGACAAATTGCCGTTTTCGCCAATTCATTGCTGGGGGTTTTTAATGTCCGCTATCGCTTTAACACCACCACCCCTTTTGGAGAGGCAAAACCCTTTAACTTTGACCCGAGCCGCAACACCCACCAACTCTTCCTCAATGCGGAACTTCCCTTGGTCCGAAAGGCAGAGCGGAACAATTACCGGGCCAGCTTGATTGCCTTTGAACGGGCCCGGCGCGGATTGATGGCCAGTGAGGATACTATCGTTTTTACCGTTCGCAATGAAATCCGCGAACTACTGCGATTGGCAGAAGTCTATCGCATCCAGCGTCGAGCTGTGGAGTTGGCTTACCCTCAGGTGGAAAGTTCCAATGAAGAATTGTTTGGCCCCGTGAATCCGGACGTTCTCAATCGCCCGAGTTCCTCCGGGGAGAATGCCGCCCTAACCCAGCAATTACTGCGAAACCAGGCGGCGCTTGTTCGGGCACAAAATAATGTTTATGATGTATGGGTAGACTATTTAATCACTCGCTTACGACTGCTCCGCGACATTGAACAACTTCCATTGGATTTTCCAGGGGTAGGAATTGATGACACCTCAACAACTGAAATCCCCGACCGAAGCCGACCCGAACGGCTTCCCCCACCGAACCCGATCCCGGCTGACCCAGTCCAAAACGCCAACCCACTCTAATCGCATTCTGTTATGGTCCGTCATCCTGCTGCTAATTTTTGGCGGAATAGCAAGCGCGTACTTTTTCAGCAATAACCTCTTCACCAGCAAACCTTATTATTCCGGCCTGACCACTAAGGTCAAAAAAATCCGCTTGCAACTTCGGATCGTGGAACGGGGCGAGTTGGAATCCGCAAATAATACGGATATCTCCTGCCGGGTCAAAACCGACTCCAAGCTCGCCGGGGGAGCAATCAAAATCAAATGGGTCATTGAAGACGGTACTTCTGTCGGCAAGCAATACAAAAACTCTCCCCAATTCCTATGGGCCAGCACCATCGGACTTATGGCTAATCCTTTTCGTCAAGGCCATCTGCTGGCAGCAACCACCTATGTACCGGACCGTTTGCAAAAACTGATCGAATTGGATAGTTCCCCGCTTCACGACGAATTAAAATCCCAACAGATCAAAGTAGATCAAGCCTATGGAGAATGGATCCAGGCACTGGAAAATTACAAAATTGCCGAAGAGGGTGTGGAAGTCGCCAAATTGGATTTGGAAAAGTACACCCGGGGAGACTACTTCCTGGCCAAAAATGACATCATCAGCCGGCTGGAAACTGCCAAATCCGACTACAAGATGTGGGAGGAACGAGCTTCCTGGTCCAAACGGATGGCCCTGAAACGCTACGTAAGTCTCAGCCAAGCGGACGCGGATTCCGCCCGAAAGCGCAGTGCTGCGCTTACCCTGGAGAGCGTGAAAAAAGAATTGGACGTCTTGGAGAAATTTACCAAGAAGCGGGAAGCTTACTTCTGGAGCAGCAAAGTTGGCGAAGCCAAATCGAAATTGATTCAGGCAGAAACCGATCGAAACATCAAGAAAGCCATCTACTATCAGGAGTTGGCCAAGAGAAACGAAATCGAAGACGAGATCGCCAAGTGTGTTATTTATGCGTCCGAACCGGGCTTAGTGGTCTATTACATTCCGCCCCAATCTCGCTTTGGCCGAGGAACCCAGCAATCAATCATCGCTCCGGGGGAACCGGTCAGCTACAACCAAAAATTGATGCAAATCCCCGACTTGTCCCGGATGCAGGTCAAAGCCCAAATCCCGGAGGCCATGGTCACTTATCTCCGTGGGGAGGACCCGGATTACCCATCCCGGAACCAGCGGGTCTTAATTCGAGCCGACGCTTTTCCAGAGACAGTCTATCCCGGACACGTCAAAATGGTGAAAGACATTGCTTCGCAACAGAGTTGGCTTTCCTCAGATGTGAAAGTCTACGAAACCATTATTTCCATCGACAAGGAAGTAAGCAAACTCAAACCCGGCATGAGTGCCGAGGTCACCATATTTGCTTACGAATCCCCGGAACCGGTGTTGGCGATCCCCTTGCAAGCGGTAGTCGGCAATATCCGTATGGGTGCAAACCGCAAATGTTTTGTAGTGGACGAAGACGGCTATGCGGAACTTCGCGATATTGAAATCGGTCTCAGCAATGAAATCATGGTCGAGGTGAAATCGGGACTTAAAGAAGGCGAAACCATCGCTCTGGATCCGGGATCTTTGCTGCCGGCGGATTCAGATCTGAAACCGACTCGGGCCCGAATGCCCAAAGGCGAGCAAAAGAAACGGGGCGGAGAAAAACAAAAGGGAAAATCCAAGAGCAATGGGAATCCAAATAATCCAAAATTCGGTCCTGGCGGGAGTCAAAACAAACCAGACATGCAAGCCAAAATCCGCCAGTTCCAACAGGCGAGTCCTGAGGAACGACGAAAGATTATCAACCGAATTCCTGACCCGGCTATTCGAGCGAAAGTGGAGCAAAAAATGAGGGACAAGGGATTGAAGATTGCTCCTTAATGCCTATCCGGCGAATTTATCCCGCAACCCCAGAACCTCATCCAAGCCCAGTATTTCCTTTATCTCCGCAAAACTCATCATACCTTCAACCTGGTCCACGCGACCCTCCGTCAATATCGCTTGGATCAACTTCTGCATAGCCACGGCTGTAACCATCAGGCTTTCAATGGGGCAAACAATAATTTTATATCCCATTTCCTGCAATTCGCCGGCAGGCAGGATTGGGGTTACTCCTCCAGTCAGCATGTTGACCAGCAGCGGTTTATTCACCTCGTTGGGGATTCGAATCAGCTCTTCTTTGCTTTCTGGGGCTTCGATGAAACAGACATCCGCACCCGTTTCGCCATAAGCATTCACACGGTCAATTGCGGAATCAAGTCCCTCCACTGCCCGGGCGTCGGTGCGCGCAACAATGACGAAATCGGAATCCCGCCGAGCGTCCAAGGCAACCTTTAGCTTCAGGATCATTTCGTCTTTGGCGATCAACTGTTTGCCTTGGAAATGACCGCATCGTTTCGGAGTAACCTGATCCTCAAGCAAGATTCCCGCTACCCCGGCTCGTTCGAATTCCCGGACAGTTCGGGCGACGTTGTGCAAATCGCCGTGGCCGGTATCTCCGTCGGCAACTACCGGAATCGAAACCCGTTGGCTCATCCGGCGAACGGCATCGGCCATTTCGGTCATGGTGAGGAATCCTACATCCGGCAAGCCGAGCAAACTGGCCGAGGTGCCAAAGCCGCCGATGAACACGGTCTCTAATCCGGCATTCTCAACCAGCCGTGCGGTGAAAACATCATGAGCCCCCAGGCTGCGAATTATTTTCGGCTCAGCAAGAAGTTGGCGAAAGCGTTTGGAGTGCGTCATTTCATTTTCCGGATAAGGAGAGGAGTTTGATAGACATCCATTAAGATGGGAATTCTGTCCACAAATCAACAAAAAAAGCCCACAAGAACCTGCGGGCTGGTTTTTTTCCAATCTCGAATTTGGCTTAGGCAATAGTGATGCTTGAATCCAGGTAAACATCCTGGATCGCATTCAGCAGCTTTACTCCTTCGGCCATGGGGCGCTGGAAAGCTTTGCGGCCACTAATAAGCCCCATTCCTCCGGCACGCTTGTTAATTACTGCGGTTCGGACAGCTTCGGCTAGGTCTCCCGCTCCCGACGAGGCACCGCCGGAGTTAATCAGGCCGATTTTACCCATGTAGCAGTTGGCAACTTGGTAGCGGCACAAATCAATGGGATGATCGCTGGTTAGTTTTTCGTATACCAACGGGTGGGTTTTGCCGAACTTGATGGCATTAAAACCACCGTTATTCTCGGGCTGTTTCTGTTTGATGATGTCAGCTTCAATAGTTACCCCCAAGTGATTTGCCTGACCGGTCAGGTCAGCGGCAACATGGTAATCCTTGTCGGCTTTGAAGGCACTATTGCGGGTGTAGCACCACAGGATGGTCACCATGCCCAACTCATGGGCCTTTTCGAAAGCCAAAGCGGTTTCTACTAACTGGCGGTTGGACTCTGGCGATCCAAAGTAAATGGTTGCTCCGACCGCGGCTGCTCCCATTTCGTTAGCACGCTCGACGGTTCCAAACATGACCTGATCGTATTTATTCGGGTAGGTCATCAATTCATTGTGATTGATTTTCACCACATAAGGAATCTTGTGGGCATATTTGCGGGCGGTTAAACCCAAGACGCCAAAGGTCGAAGCCACGGCATTACATCCGCCTTCGATGGCTAATTTGACGATGTTCTCCGGATCAAAATAAGCAGGATTGGGAGCGAAAGAGGACGAAGCAGTATGCTCAATCCCTTGATCCACCGGCAGAATGGAGACATAGCCGGTATCTTTCAGCCGGCCGGATCCGATGATCCTCTGGAAATTATTCAACACTCGTTGGTTGCGATCGCTATGGAGAAAAATATCATCCACGAAATCTTTGGTAGGAATATATAAAGCCGATTTTGGGATTCCTTCGCAGTGATACCCGAGCAAGGAATCCGCTTCTTTACCCAAAAGCTCAACAATTTGGCTAGCCATAGTGTTCTCCTTAAATTCCTGCTTTCGCGGGATAAACCACAAAAAATACGTCTCGATTCCTGGGAGAGGTCAGTTTTCAATTTTAGTTAGTATATAAATCTGAGGTCCGAAGAGATAGGAAAGAAAGGCGGTTTGGTTGCTGGATTCAGCAGAATTCACCCGCGTGGAGGTGCCCAGCCGGGTCCTTTTCCCCGGCAAGAATCACGCCGGGTAATTCCTTCATT
>CAZPPD010000314.1:0-6729 GCA_964588185.1 uncultured Alcaligenaceae bacterium
GACGGGAAGATGTTAGCCGGTGGGAGCGGGGAAAATATGGTTCGAGTGTGGCGACTAAGGGGAACCAAGAAATGATTGTTGACCTCGAGCCTTAAAGGTGGAAGCAAAGAAAATCCCCGGGGGTTTGACTACTTGAAGCGTCCTTAAAGACAAGAAAATATTAAAAATTCTAATTTTGAAAATCATTAAAATTTCATTTGTAATTATCCCTAATTCTTTGTATTCTTATTTCTTCTCTCCCACCAAACTCCCTCTCCTTCTCCACCCTTCTTAATGGTGGAGTTCCAGCAATCTATCTACATCATATTGGAGTACCATCCATGTACTTTAAGGTACGCTGTCCGCAGTGTAAGACTTTATTGAATTGTCCCGAGGAGCTTCGTGGGAGAAAGATTCGCTGCAAGAAATGCCCAAAAATCCTCGGGTTGCCCCTCAAGAAAAAAGTCCTCCAGGAAGTAACCGCTTCAGCGACCAGTGAATCGGAAAGCTTCTCTCATATCCCGGGAAATACTATTCCCCAGGAAAACGAACACATTTCTTTCTCGACGGAATCGGAAATCCCAACCACCTCTTGTGAAATGGAAATACCGGAGAACCCTAGCCTGCATCTCGCAGATGCTCCGGGATATTCCTTGGAGTCCAATGGAGAAAAATTGGAAACTCCAGATTGCTCTGTTGTGCACGAACCTATACCCGAAATGGATACGGCAGTATCCGATCCCTTTTCAGAAGGAGAGGAAACCATGGAAAATGAAATGTCTTCCCCGGAAAACACTTCGCTTCCCGATGACGTGGAATTGAAGTCCCCTACTAGCCCGTTGGCTCTGATCATTGCTACCCTGATGACGGTTGCAGGTGCAGGAGCCGTTCTCGGATACTTATTTGTGTCCGGTTATGTTGGGTCCTTGATGTCCTAATTAGCCTTGGTTCAATTCCTGCGAAGTGTAAATCAGATCGAAACACTTGGCGAAATGAGTAAACCACAAGACCTTCCTTGGCTAAGGATTGACACCAAGGAAGGTCTGCTATGATACCTTCTGGTTCTAACTCTCCACTCCCTGTTTCAGCGGCGCGTTCACTCCGGCAGCTTTGTCCCGCAAAAAATTCTCGAGTTTCGGGGTCAACTTGGACACAGGAAGAAGGACTTGACCGCCGTTGGCGAGATAAAACACCCAGTAATCTGGAAACACCAGGATTTCTTCGAGTTCCGTCCAAGCCCCTTCTCCCCGGAAGAAATCCGTCTCCATTCGCAAGCCTTTTTCACTGAATCCGATTCGCACGCGTCTTTCGCCGGATTGCAGGGCGAGCAAGGCCACGGCGGAAGCTCCCTGGGCTGTTAATAGACGGCGATAGATAGTACCGATAACAAAGAGCATCACCAAAAAAATCAATCCGCTACCCACCGCGAGAGAAAGCAAATTTTTAAGACCCAAGATGATGATTAACACGATTAGAAGGACCGCTCCTAAAAAGGTGGGCAGATCCTGCCGCCAACCCCGGCCCAACTTTTGCTTTGCCAGAGAACGCTGGACCTTCGTAGCAAACTCTGAGGTCAATTCGTATTCCACCGAATGCAATTCCTGGAACTCGTTCACAATTTGGGTCTCCACAGGGATTTTTGGTCAATTATAGCTTTTTCCCGGCAGGGTTGACATCTTTTAAATGGTTTTGTTTTTCCAATCTTTTCAAGTCGCTTGACAAGCGATCTGTCCTGTGGTTCTTCTGGGTTTGGTGAATCATTCCTATTTGGGGACTATCATGTTCTACCGCACCATTCTCTCTTTTGGGTTTTTGCTAGCATCATCCTCCACCTACACCCAAGCGGGTGAACCTAAACCGAACATCATTCTTATCAATGCGGATGACTTGGGATATGGTGACCTGGGTTGTTACGGGGCCAAAAAAGTTCAAACACCGAATATCAACAAGCTAGCCCAACAGGGTAGAAGGTTTACGGACGCTCACTCACCTTCTGCCGTTTGCTCACCGTCTCGTTATGGGCTCATTACAGGGCAATACCCTCACCGCAAAAACCTGTGGGGGCCCGTCAATTTGTTTCAGCCTCTCACGGTGGATCAAAAGGCTGATACCATTGCTTCTGTGCTCAAACGAAGCGGGTATTCCACCGCTTGCATCGGAAAATGGCATCTTGGCTTTGGCTCAGTTAGAACCGACTGGAATGCGCCGCTGAGGCCTGGACCTATTGAAATAGGTTTTGATTATTACTTTGGAATTCCCACGGTAAACAGCGGCCCGCCTTTTGTCTATGTCGAAAATCATTCGGTGGTTGGTTATGACAGCCGCGATCCATTTGTTGTCGGTAAAATGTCGGTCGCCAAAAAGGTCCCCGAGAAGTGTTGATACAAATCAATTGGTGGTGCAAAAGCCGCCCACAACCTTTATGATGATTACCTGGTTGGCACCACACTTCGAAAAAAAGCAATCCAGTGGATCGGGAAACAAACACAACCTTATTTCCTGTATCTGGCAACAACGAACATACATCATCCGTTTACTCCAGCCAAAAAGTTCCAAAAAACGAGTCAATGCGGTTTGTATGGCGACTTCATCCATGAATTGGATTGGATTGTAGGTGGAGTCGTTCAAGCTGTCGATAAAAGAGGTGATACGGACAATACCCTTATTATTTTTACCAGCGATAATGGGGGAATGCTTAACGTCACCGGACAAAGAGCTTGGCGCGCGGGCCATCGACTAAACGGTATCCTGTTAGGGTTCAAATTCGGTGCATGGGAAGGAGGACATCGTATTCCTTTTATTGCCAAGTGGCCGGGAAAAATTCCAGCAAACACCACATCAAACCACCTGATTAGCCAAATCGATCTTTTAGCAACTTTCTCCACTATCGCAGGAATAAAACTTGACTCCGCAAAGAATCCAGACAGCATCAACCAGCTTCCTGAATTTCTGGGAAAAACCAAGCGGCCGCTTCGGCAGGAACTCTTAATTCTGTGTAACAGCCCCAAGCATATGGCGATTCGGACGCAAAAATGGCTCTTCATTGATGCCCAGGGTGAGGGTGGTTTTGATGCTAAAAAATGGGGCCAACATCTACTGGGAGGTGCGGCGGCACTCAAATACACCAAACAAATCAACAGCGATGTTGTAAATGGGAAAATCAAACCCGGCGCTCCCAATGCACAGTTATACGACCTGGAAAAAGATATTTCTCAAACCATCAATGCGGTTCGGAATCACCCGCAAGTTGTGAAAAAACTGAGACAACGCTTGCTTTATCACCGCAAAAATACAGGGAAGGGAAAAAGAATTGGCTGGATCTCGCCAAATTAAATGAGGGTGTTGCCCTCATACTTAAGATTTGGCAGTACTCTCGGTATCTTTGGTTACCAATGGAATTCCAGTTTACCGACGAACGCTAATTGTTCATCTGGTGTTGGAGAATCAAAGGAATGGAAAGGCCACAATGAGGTTGAAAGCCAACCAGCCTTGGCTCCGCATTCCGGGTTTTGGCGGCTTTTGCAGTCCGGCGTTCTTTGACTGGGGGTATTTCCTGGCTACCTAACGTAGCTGCTGTTGCTCACCTTCGGTAAAATGCAAAATTGTCTCCTAGGGCACCTCAAAGATGTGGCAAACTTCAACATCGGAAACAAATCAGGTGCCTACTTTTCGATCAATCCAACCCTACAAGGTATCCCAAAGTGACAACGAGCTGATTGGAGGCGAATTACAATGAAACGGTTCAAGAACATTCTTGTCGGTGTAGACATTTCTGAGGCCGACCGATTCGTTGCCGACCAACCGGCTGGTCCTTCCAAAGCGGCCATTGACCGTGCTTTGTGGCTGGCCAAGGACAACTCCGCTCGTGTGCTTTTCACGTATGTGTTGGATCCATCGGCAATCCAAATCCCTGCCGACGAGTCCAAGCTGCCTGAGGCGTTTCCCGACCAAGCGACGCTGATCAGCAACGCCGAAGAGGTTCTCTCCAAGCTCATTGATGACGCTCAACAACATGGGGTTAGCGCCGAATATCAAGTGACGGTCGGAAAATCGTGGATCGAACTTATCCGACAGGTGCTGAAAAACGATCATGACTTGCTAATTGCCGGAACACGGCGATTCGGGGCGATCCGGACGATGCTTTTCGGAAGCACCGGCATGAAGCTGTTGCGAAAGTGCCCGTGTCCCGTCTGGATCGCGCAACCGCAGCCTGAGCGCATTGGATCCGTTCTTGTCGCCCATGACCTCAGAGCTGTGGGGGACTTTGCGATGGAGCTGGGCTGTTCAATGGCCCAACGTCATGATGCCCAACTCCACGTTTTTCATGCTATTCAATTGCCGGAAATGGATGACGTGTTTCCGAGTCGTGTCTCAGCGGACGACATTGCCAAGTTTCGAGAAAATGCGACGCAACACCTTTCACGACAACTGAATGCTTTTCAACTGTCGAAGACCGCAGAAATCCACCTGGAGTATGGTAACGCCTATGTTCACGTACTGAAGCTCATCGAACGCCATAATATCGATCTGTTGGCGATGGGAACGGTCGGCCGTACAGGAATCGCCGGACTTATTACCGGCAACACAGCCGAACGGTTGTTGCCGCATATCCCATGTTCTGTGATCGCCGTAAAACCCACTGGGTTCAAATCACCCGTGACGTTGGAATAGTATCCGAGGGTAAGGTTCGCATCTTGAACCCCCAAAATGCCACGGTTACAATCTTTTCCAGGTCGGAAGCCACCCAACTACTCCCCCCAATTCAATCCGCACTGCTCCGGAGCAATAATGACCTCACACTATTCCATCTTGCGATTTTCGCTAATTATAACGCTTGTTCTCACGTGCCTTCCAAACTCAGTTCGTGCTGAGAACACCAAGCCCAACATCCTCTTCATCTTTAGCGACGATCACGCGCTCAAAGCAATCTCTGCGTATGGCGGTCCGCTCGCGAAAATCGCTCCGACCCCGCACATCGATCGCATCGCCAAGGAAGGCATGCTGTTTCCAAACTGCTTGGTTACCAACTCCATCTGTGCCCCTTCCCGCGCCGTAGTGCTCACCGGCAGGTACTCACACTTAAATGGCCAGCTTACCAACCGGGGTAGGTTTGACGGCTCACAACAGACTGTCCCCAAACTGCTGCGTCAAGCGGGGTATCAAACGGCTATCATTGGCAAGTGGCATCTAAAATCTACGCCAACCGGATTCGATCATTTCGAGGTACTCAGGGGACAAGGCCGCTACTACAATCCCGTGCTCCTTACCAACGGCAAATACGTAAAACACACCGGCTACACGACCGACATCATCACCGACCAAACCTTGAAATGGCTGAAACAACGCGATCCGAAGAAACCTTTCTTCCTCATGTGCCAACACAAGGCACCACACGGCACATGGGAACCGGCAATCCGCCACCTCAAATATTTGGACGACGTCAAGGTACCCGAACCTCCGACGCTCTTTGACGACTATGCCACCCGAAAAGCAGCCGCCGGCCACAAGATGGGCATTGCCGACCACATGGGCCCGCGCCGCTTAATGTTCCGCTTTTCCAGCAAGCTCACTCCAAAACAATTCAAGGCCCTCGACGCCCACTTCCGCCCCCGCAACGAAGCCGTGAAGAAGGCTAACTTGACGGGCAAGGAAAAAACACGCTGGAATTATCAACGCTATCTGAAGAACTACCTGCGCTGCGTCAAGGCAGTCGACGAAAACGTCGGTCGCCTGCTCGACTACCTCGACAAAACCGGCTTGGCCAAGAACACCGTTGTAATCTACACCTCGGACCAAGGCTTCTACCTGGGCGAGCACGGCTGGTTCGACAAACGTTGGATGTATGCCGAAAGCCTCCACACGCCACTGCTAATCCGCTGGCCCGGCACCACACCACCCGGAAGCTCAAACGATGCCCTCGTCTCTAACCTGGACTTCGCCGAAACCTTTCTCGATATTGCCATGACCAAAATTCCCAAGGAGATGCAAGGACGACCCCTCACGCCTCTCTTACGAGGAAAGACACCTCCTGACTGGCGCAAAACCTTCTATTACCATTACTACGAGGCAGGTGGCCATGGCGTGCCGGTTCACTACGGCGTTACGGATTGCCGGTACAAGCTTATCCGCTTTCCGGACAAGAAGCTCGATACTTGGGAATTTTTCGATCTGAAGAAGGATCCGATGGAAATGAGGAACTGGTATGAGGATTCGAAGTACGGGCAGACCATTGATCGGTATAAGGAGGAGTTGAGGCGACTGCGGCAATACTACAAGGTGAAGGAGTGACGATATGAGACTGGGCCACATGAGCTTTTCGAGGATCAGGTCATGACTCGGAACATCAAAATAACCGCGAAACAAATTCGATTTGTATTCGACTCTGGAAAAGTTTGGGCGATTCTTCCTCTGCACATAAACGACGGTGTCCCCCCACAACTCCGTGGATACTACTCGGTTCCCCTGGCCGAACAACGAAAGTATGCTTGGGGATTGCTCGATGGAGAGAGGGAGGAAAGATTTTGCGCCAATGGGGACGTTCCGGTTTCAAGACGTCTTAGGGAGGTATCTAATGGCGGCATTTTATACCCTACTTTTCATAGCCCAGATCACTGACGCAGAAAATATAGCGCTCGAGGAGATAATATAATGTGTGCTGTGCCCGGAAAGCCAATCATCATCGACCACTTCATTCCTTTTAGGCCGTTGCTCGTGCTCTATGAGTTCGACGGTCCGAAAACATTCACACAC
>CAZPPD010000315.1:0-6718 GCA_964588185.1 uncultured Alcaligenaceae bacterium
CACGTGATCTCCCGGGGTAGAGCGGGAAACTATCTTGCAATTCAAGTAAGCCAGAGCTTCTTGAATGACCGGAGCTGAACTTTCGTCGGTCAAGGTTTCCACTCCGGAAAAGGCGTCTTCCCCCAAGTCGAATCCTTTGCCGAAATGGGCAATCATATCCGTTTGCGTATCATCCAATATGTTTAGCGTGAATTCGGTTTTAGTTTGCAGCCAATCCGCCAGATACCGGTCGGTGCGAACCGCAACAGTAATTAGCGGTGGGTCGAAGGAACATTGCTGCACCCAACTCGCCAGCATGCCGGTTTCGTTATTCTCGTGGCGTGCGGTTACAATGAACAAGCCGCTGGGAATCCGCCCCAGGGCTGCCGACAAATTATTTTGTACTGTCAGGATGTCACCCCCGTCTTGAGTTGCTTTCCAATGAGGTCTTGCACATGCTGAATCTTCGAATTCAGGCGGCCTTGACGGCCTTCTCGATAGTCGAACTTCAGGCTGATGGTGATCCGCGAACAATCTTCTTTCAGCGCTTCAAAGCACTTCCGCACCACACCAAAAACCTCGTCCCATTCCCCTTCCAATGTGGTTCCCATGCTGTGCAGCCGGTACTCCACGCCGCTTGCCTCGACAATTTCCAGACAGCGGGCCACATATTGGGCGACGCTTTCCCCTTTTCCCAGAGGCGTCATGCTGAAGTCTAAGAGGATCATTGGTTCTTATATCCTTTGAGTATGCCAACAATCATTTTGCCTTCAAAAAGCGAACCACGTATTTCTCTATGGTATCAAATTGAACCCGGTCTTCGGTAAATTGTTTCCACTGACCTTGGCGATTAAAGACGAAAATGCAAGGGATGGTGGTGAAATGCATCTTCTCGCCCGCCGCGGAAAAGTCCTCATCCAGAATCAGATTCGTAACATCGGACTTAAAGAACCGCAGCCATTTCTCCACTGCTTTTCTGATTTCCGGCTGCTCGCGGATATTGTCCATGTTCACCGAAATGGCAACCAAACCGTAGCGGCTGTATTTCCTGTTGAGTTCAATCAGGTGCGGAAAACCTTTCAGGCAAGGAGTGCAAAAAGTAGCCCAGAAATCGACTACCACAACTTTGCCCCGGTTCTTGCGAATCTCTTCCGCTAAACCACCGTATTTTACTACTTTGACCGAAACCTGTGAGGAGTCCTTTTTCTCTTGGGAGAAGGCGGGAAGTGGCTTAATGACAAAGAATAGCATTGCAAAGAGAATTACCACACTCACCTGAATCGCTGGTGAGAGAAGTCTCCTACACCCCCGACGCGTGAATTGTAAACGAGGGCATTCGCCCTGAAAGGGCTTGGAGAAAACTAGCCCAGGGCAAAGCGGAGCGGCGACCAGCCGCCCAGCGCCGCCCTGGATAGGCAAAGCAAAAGAATCCAAAAGCCCTGAAAGAGCGGTACAAGTTGGACACGCCATAATCAAACCTACCTCCCTGCAAATTCGCCCAAAACTGCGGCCATCCTAATCCCGTAGGCTCATTGGTACCAGACTCTTTTTTCATTCGTTAAGAAAGCCAATACCGGCAAGCAAGTCATTGAATGTAACTTGGCGGTCCGTGGGAAAAAGACAAAAACAGGCAGGAGCAGCCATCGAATCCAAAATGATCTGCCGGGAGTTGGGAGTTGAATGCCCCTTCTCACAGGGAATGTGCCCGCTTATCAGGAAATCGGCATCCACCTTGGCCAGGAATCCGCGGACATTGGTATCGCTCACCTCCCGGCCCCAAACGATGGAATGAAGAGCTCCCCCCACCGTGCAATCAACCTCGGTGATTTCATCCCGCTTTAAATCCTGTGGATTAAACTCTGCCAGTCGAGAAGCTCTGGGCAAACTGTGGCTCAGAAATACCCGGTTGGCGGTCCGGATGGCAAACGGCATAACCGCAAAGAGACGCAAGTAGGCTTCATAAACTTCCCCGGCGGCAGCTGAGTACGCTTCCTCTATTCCTTGGATGAACAAGTCATTCAAGGTATCATCGCCTTTGCCGATGGCACGGGATTGCCATTGGGATAGCTCATGGTTGCCCATCAGGAAATGGACTTGTCGGGGAAACTGGCATTTCAAAGCCGCTACCAAATCCAAGAGTTGGTGCGACTTATCTCCCCCCATCGGGTAAGAAAACTTCCCGTGGACGACCTCCTGCAAGACTAAATGACGAGTGGAGTTCTTACCCAAATCCGCTTTCCTGAGTGCCCGCGAAAAATTGTCCACATTGCCATGCAGATCGCCGACAACCAAAACTTCCGTGGCTCCTACCAGGTCAATCCATCTCCCCGATCTTCCCGGAGTATTCTGAAAAGCATCCACCGCTTTGCCGATCGTCGGGAGTAATCGTTTCGGATCCGGCATGAATACTCCTTCCAGTTGGAGTGCGGCATTGACATAACTTTGGGTATTTGGATTTGTTGGGAAGACGGCGCTGTTAACCCACACTAATCCACATTCTCCTTCCAATATTCCCAATAGAGAATGCTGATTAAATTATCCACCGGAGCATATTGATCCGTCAGAACAATTTGAGGCCCTTCTTCCAGATATTCGTTGAGCTTTTCCGCCGGCAACATCTTCGTCTTGAGCGGCACACCAAGCTCTTCAAGTACGGCGGCTTCGAGTTCTGCCATATCCAACTTTCGATCGGAACCATAAAGGACGAAGACATCCCGGAACTCATAATCCCAGGCTTCATCGGGTTGAATCAAATGAACGTGCTTGAAGGTTTTCTTCAAGGTCCGCAAAGATGCCCGCATCAACTGTCCGTCCTTGAAGCGGTCGATTACAGATAGCAGGAAGATCCCATCCTCGGTCAGGATTTCCTTAACCGCATCGTTGTATTCCTTGGTCATCAAGTGAAAGGGCACGGACAAATCATTGACCGCGTCCTGAATTACCAGGGCATAATGTTTCTTGGGAGCCCGGCAGGTGACAAATTGCCGGCCGTCCATGTTCCAGGTTTTGATTTTGGTATCCCGTTCCAACCCCAGTTTCTCGTAGGCCACCTCAGAGACCCCCGGGTCAATTTCAACCACTTCGATTCCCACCTCCGGCAATTTATATTCGACCCAGCGAGGATAGGTGTAACCTCCCCCCCCGATGACCAGGACATTGGTATCGGGATTTTTACCGGTAACCAAGACGGTTATTTCGGCTTGCACCTCTTCGTGTTCGTAGCCCAAATATTCCGGGTCGTCGAGATCCACATAGGAATGGATCAACGAATCCAGTTGTAGGAGGTGCAGATGACGACCGAAATGATCATCCATTTCATTCACTTTGATGGAGTAGTAGTTGGTCTCCATTAAGTAGGGGGATTCAATCTCGTCAGACAAGAAATAAAGAACCAGGCAGATCGTTATCAATGGGATTTTCAGATACAAAGCTGCACTTAAATACGACCCCCAACCGCGCCCGGCAATATAGGCCAACCCAAAGATTGCAACGCCGATGGAAAAGATCAGAAATCTGACTCCGCACAAGGAGATCAGCCACCAGCCGGTCGCAAAGGTTCCCGTCAGAGCTCCCAGGCAGGAGCAGGCGTAGATAATCCCCGAAATCCTTCCGGCATTCTGGACGTTTTTCAGCGTCAGGCGGATCACTTGTGGAGAAACGGTACTCAGGAAAAACAACGGCAAGAAGAACAAACCCGCATGCAGGAGGAAACATTTAACCATATGCATTTGGGACAGTTCCGTTCCGTATTCCATCAGATATTTCCATCCCAAGAATATCCCCATGGTTACCAGTCCGGCCAGGAGAAGGCTGGACCCCAAAACCCAGTGGCGGGGAAGAATATCCGCCAGGAATCCCCCGGCAATGTTCCCCAAGGCAATTCCTGCCAGGCAGGTTCCTATGATGATGGTGAAACTGTAAAGGGAAATCCCCAGCGTCGGTGCCAGCAAACGGGGAGCCACCAATTCCAAGGACATGGCAAAGAAACTGGCCAGGAAAACAATCGTGGCTGCCCAAGCCACATTCCCGGACATATCCGACGGTGCTTCCTTACCCGAATGAGGCAAGTTGCTTTCCATAATTTCGATGGCTTTGGGGTCTTCCGCCTCTTGCAAAACTTCGTCCGGAACTTTTTCGACCGTGACCGGCTCGATTTCCGAAGAAGCCCGAACCATCTTTCCCAGGGCTAACAGACTCACCAGGATCAAAGTTCCCACTACGCCGAAAATAATGTGATTCAGGTTGAAATGGGCCAGAAAAACAAAACCCGTGAGAAAATTGCCCAGCAAACTCCCCAACGTCCCAAAGGCATAGATCATTCCCACTATGCGGCCTGTGGATTGGATGCTGCCGAGTGCCAAGCGTATCGAAAGCGGGGTGATAAGACTCAACACAAAACTGGACGGAAAACAGATCAAAAAGCTGATCACCCCAATCCGGGCGTATAACGGAAGTCCCGCATCAAAAGGAATGCGGTAGAACAAATTGGCCAGACCGATGGTGCTGAGAGAACATAGGGCAGAAACCCAAAGCAACAAGAGGAGCAAACGTTCGCGGGGAAAGCGATCCGCAAGTTTTCCGCCGTAATAATTGCCCAAGCAAATTCCCGCCAGAAACATTCCGATAATTGCCGTCCAGGTGTCCAACGAACAGCCGACAAAAGGGGCCAGTTGCCGAACCGAAGCAACCTGCAAGACCAGGATTGCCGCATTGGCAACAAAGATGATTATGAGGACCCGGATTACCAGAAAAAATGAAGGACGGTCATTTGGAGTCATTTCGGTGTTCGCCATCGCTTGCTGTCCCTGGACCTAACGAAAAAAGGTTCTTGTCATTTAAGAGGATCTTGATTTGACGGACACCTTTAACTGGAAGATTTAAGAGTCAATCAATTTGTTCCCGGTCTTTTAGGAAACTCAGTACCTGTTGCCGGGTGGGAATCCCTTTTTGCCCACCTCGTTGGGTGGCTTTCAAGGCCGCGGCTGCGGCGGCAAAGCGGATACGATAGTGCAAAGAATTCCCGTTCGCAAGGGTTACTGCATAAGCTCCATGAAATACATCCCCGCAACCGGTGGTATCTACCGGGTTGATTGCAAACGCAGGATGGAAAACCGGAGACTTTTGTTCCTGGGATAAAAACCAACAACCCTGCTCGCCGCAGGTGATGATGACCACGCTGCGGGAGTTATGCCACAGCTTCTTCAGAGATTCCTGGGGATTAACACATCCGGTCAACTTCTGGGCAAATGCCTGGTTGATTATCAGGTGGTCCACCAGTTCCAACAGCCCGTCAAACCCGGGCCATTCATCTCGTTCCAGGTCGGCGACAATGGGAATGTTACTTTCCCGGGCTATTTTGGCGGCCCGGGTCATTCCCTCGATTCCGTAGTGGTCGACAAAGAGCACGCGGGTTGACAGGATTACTCCCTCGGAAATCGCTTCTTCCGGAATGGGGTAACATCCGGAAATATCGGATAGAATAGTCCGCGTTTGCTGTGATTGATCGACCAGAATAACTGTGCGAACCGGCCGTGCTTGCGGATTTATTACCACGTGATCGACATCAACATTTTCCCGGCGAAAATTATCCAGTGCCAGCTTGGAGTACTCGTCTTCCCCAAGCACTCCCGCATAACTACAGTTAGCTCCCAACCTTGCCGCGGCAACCAGCGCCGTGCCGGTTTGGCCGCCGCATTGGCGTTCCCGGTGGTGGATACGGTTTTTGGTGTCCGGCTTGGGAAAGGAATCCAGGTAAACAATATCGTCGACAGCCACGCAACCCAGCCCCAGGACATCATATTTCGCTGCGGGCAATGTCACTTCTTGGCCTCATCCCAGATTGGACCGTAGATTTCCTTGTCGAAGGGAGGACAGCCGGTGGGAAATTGTCCCAGCTCATTATGCTTGGCCCGCATCAATGCCGTGCAATAACTGAACGTGCGGCAGATGCGTTTCCGTTCCAGTTGGCCGTCTTCCTGTAATTGGCGAGCGAAATCCGGCAACGGCAATGCCGCTCGGCCAACGCCGACAAAGGTGATCCGGCCCTCTTGAATATTCGCCGCCCCAGCTTGGCCCAGAAATTGTTGCAAGTAACTGTAACCGCTGCCGACAAAAGGAAAATCCGGAAACGCCTTCTGGATCTGCCCGGCAAGCCGAAAATGGCGGTCCACACCGATGAGGGGATGCTCGGGAGTTTCATAACCGTCGGGAGGAGGATATTCAAACGGGCGAATCACATGCGGCGAGGCGTAGGGGTTGCCCATGCTGAGGTTGATAAGCTCAACCCCGAGTTTTTGCATCTCGCCGATCCACCATAACGGCTCTGCCAAGTCGGCTTGATTGGGATCCGATTCGCTGGTTCCCCAGGCACTTTGGATCGGCAATTCCCAAGGACAAGCTTCGCCCTCTTCGGTCCCTGCCTTCTTTTGGTAGGGAATGCAATCAAACACATTCACCCGAGTGGCCAGGATCAGATCCGGTAGTTCCGATTTGATTCTTGAGAAGATTTCCCGCGCTAAACGCGTGCGATTCTCCAAGCTGCCACCGTAGGGACCGGGCCGTGTTTTCGCGGCAAGCATTTCGCTGAGCAGATAGCGGTGGCATTGCTTGATGTCAACAAAGTCAAAGCCGATCTTCTCAGCTATTTTGGCTGCCGCCAAATAATGATCCGGCAATGCCTTTAGATAATTATCTTCCAGAAGCGGATAACTGGCATCGAGTGTTTGCCCGGAGTTCTTGT
>CAZPPD010000316.1:0-6716 GCA_964588185.1 uncultured Alcaligenaceae bacterium
GATATACCGTAGGTCTTCCAGGCTTTTGGAAATCAATTGGCCGTCGAATATGAAATCGATATCTGGGGCCAGCGCAAACGCCTGAAAGCGATACTTTCCATCTCTGCCGGTGAGCAGTTTCAGACGCCGGTTTTCTGCATCAACGCCGACGATAGTTCCCCGGGGCGATTTGGAATGCTTGCGAAATTCCGCATCAATCGACCGGGCTAGTCGGCGATCGGTAGACAGCACCACCGTCAAAAACATACCTCGTTCGAGTTCCTTCAAAGATTTTTTGTGGCCGAAAACGATAATCTCCGTCTTCTCATCCACCTGGTAAGTCTGGTCCTTCCCTTTCTTGCCGCCGCTTAACAGTAATGTTTTTTTCTCCGGGTCAACTGATAGTAACAATCCCCTCTCCACCGGTGCCTTGGCGACAATTCCTTCCACATCATCGATGGCATTTAAAAGAAGCGTTACATCAATCTTGGGTTTCAGGGAGGTAAGATTGGTCTTCTTGCCCTCTGGGGTGTAAACCGGGATTTTCGGGCTGCTAAGACTATAGGATTTCTTGATTTGATTTCGCTTTGGGCCAATTTGTATGGTGACGATTCCTTGATCCAGGTCCAATTGAATCATGGATCCCTTCACTTTGGTACTGACTCCTTCTCCTCCCAAAGCTACCGTTGCGAAACCAAAGCAAATCAGGGCAATCGACAATCGGGCAAACATGGGCTGCCGCTCCTGGAAAAAGTTTTGTTTCATCCAAAATTAACGAGAGATATAGCCGCCATCAACGACTAATACTTCCCCTGTGATGTAGCTCCCGGCTTCACTGGCAAGCAACAATGCCGGTCCTGCCAACTCCGCCGGTTTGCCCCACCGCCCCAAGGCCGTCCGGTCGGCGAACACCTTCTTCTCAGCATCCGACAACAAGCTGGCGGGAAGTTCCGTCAAAAATGGTCCCGGGGCGAGGCAGTTGACTGTGATGTTAAACGGGCCAAGGTCCAACGCAGTGGCTTTGGCGAAGCCAATCAGAGCCGATTTCGTTGCCGAGTAAACATTGCGGCCTTCCTTGGAGACAATCCCCATAATCGAAGAGATATGAATGATCCGCCCCCAACGCCGGTCCTTCATTTGGGGGACCAAGCCTCGGGTGAGTGCCATGATGGAGTTTAGATTGATCTCCATCACCTCGTCCCAATCCTCGTCGGTGATTTCGTCAATCGGCTGCGGGCGGTTGGTGCCGGCGTTGTTTACCAGGATGTCGATCCGCCCCATCTTCTCCACGGCAGATTTGGCCAGTTGATTGGCTTGGGAGCGTTGGCCCATATCGGCGACGATAAAATCGCCTTTTCTCCCCGTGCCATCGAGGATGTATTCCAGGGCAGATTTCAGTTCCTGTTCGTTGCGGCTGGAGATGAGGATATCCGCGCCGGCTTGAGCAAAACCGCGGGCCATTTCTTTGCCCAGGCCTTTACTGCCGCCGGTGACGAAGGCAACTTTTCCTGTGAGATTGAAGAGATCCATAGACGGTTAACCTTTGGGTGATGGGTGAAAGTTATCATCGACATCCTGCTGTCGCCGCGTTGCACCTTGTTTCCGGTCGATGCAAGGATCTAAACTTGCTGAGCCAGCTTTTCCCATTGATTCTTGGCGGTTTCCAGAACTTTACTATCGTCCAATTTTTCCAGGAATGTATATCTCGGGTGTTTGGAGTCCTTGTACGGATCATTTCGAGCCGCGTTGTAGCAGGCTATAAAAGCCCAACGCGGATGGTCGCTCTTGTTTTGGTCCGAGCGGTGGAGCAGGTTGCTGTGAAAGAAGATGGCGTCTCCGGCTTCAAGTTCGCAATAGACCCGTTCGAGCCGTTCGATGGCAGCATTGACCCGTTCCAGGTCGGCTCCGGTTTGGTCTCCCACGGGACCATGGTTAATCCGTCCCATGAGATGAGATCCTTTCAGAACCTGGAGGCAACCATTTTCCTTGGTGGCCCGGTCCACTGCCATGAGACAGCTCGCCATCAGCGGGAAAAGGCAACCATTGTTGTACCAGTAGCCGTAATCCTGATGCCAGGTCCACGCCCCGCCAACTTTGGGCTCCTTTTGGATCATCTTGTGGTGGTAATGGTATACTTCCCCGCCCAGCAGCTTTTCCATGGTGTCCACTACTCTTCGGCTGCGGATAATTGCCCCGTAGATGGAATCATTTGGGACTTCATTTCCCAGGGAAAGTTGCACCACTCCCCCTTCCCCATCCGCCCGGCCATAAGCCGATTCCTTGATGGCTTTATCAGCACGGGCGATTTTCCCCAAGTATTCCACTTCCTCCGCAGAAAGTAATTTGCGGGCAATAATGTATCCGTCTTGGTGAAATTGCTTTAACAAATCGTCAGAAAGATTCCAAGTATGCATGGAAGAGCCTCCGTTTGGTTATATAACTTCTGATATACTATTCTTGCGGTTGGGAATATCCACAAGATCATTGGTGGAAAATGGGCTAAAGCGAGATCGGCAATGAACAACAACTGTCCCACTTGCGGTTCTACCTACAACTTGACTCCTGAACATGTCGGCCGATCCTTTACTTGTCAACGCTGTAACAGCAATCTGGTTGTAGAACCAAGCGGGTTGAGTCTTGTTGGTGGAGGTGGCCCACAACAACCTGCGCCTGGACATCCATCCGGCGGAGCCCAAGGGCAATATGGTGCCGGCCAACCCGCCGGCCAAGGCGGTTATTCCGGCGGGGGAATCCCTAAGCCGGGAGAAAACCTCTTACTGGACTACTTGCTGTTCCGCAAAATGGTCGTGCCGATCATCATTCAAATCCTTTTCTGGATCGCCTTATTGGTTGGAGAAGGATTTGGCTTGTTTTTACTAGTAATGTCATTCAGCGCCAGAGGCGGGGTGTTCCTGGCATTTATGGGTTCCTTGATGTACCTCATCTTTTTTCCGGTCCTCCTGAGGTTGTATGCCGAGTTGATAATCATCATCTTCAGGATTTACGATACCCTGCAAGATATTTCAAAACACCTTAAAGAGAAACAATGAAAAAAATCAGTTTTTTGAAATTATTTTCTTGCAATCTGGAAATTTTATAAAATCTTCATCATTCTCATGGACGAATCTACACTCGCTAATATATAACATTACTCAAATTTAGACGTAATATCGAGGAACAGAACAACTCACTCCAGCTTTGGCATCCTGAGAATGCGTCTACCCGACGGAAATTTGCTTCCAGGAACGAACCTGGGAAAATGTCGGTTGTCCAAATAATAACTTTCGGTTCTACTTAAGTAACCAGTGTATGTCAGGGATTCCGACAGCAACTGTTGGTAATCTCCGCTGGGTTCTCTGTAACCTTAACGCGTGAGGCAGAAATCGGCCCATGGAAAACCTCGAAAAACTCCGTAACATCGGTATCTCGGCCCACATTGATTCCGGGAAAACTACGCTAACCGAACGAATCCTGTTCTATGCAGGAAAGATCCACAAGATCGAAGAAATTCGCGGCGGCGGTGACGGTGCAACCATGGACTGGATGGAACAGGAAAAGGAACGCGGCATCACCATTACTTCCGCCGCTACCACCGTTTCCTGGAACGGGAATCCCATTAATATCATCGATACACCGGGCCATGTGGACTTCACCGTTTTAGTGGAGCGGTCCTTGCGTGTTTTGGATAGTGCCGTTCTGGTGGTTACCGCCGTCGAAGGGGTCCAGTCGCAAACCCTGACCGTCGACCGCCAGATGAAACGCTACAAGATCCCCCGGATTGTGTTCGTCAATAAGATGGACCGCACCGGCGCTAATCCTCCCAAGGTCATCACCTCCTTGGAAGAAAAATTGGGCCTGACCATTGTCCCCATGCAGATTCCCATTGGCTTGGAAATGGACTTCGTCGGAATTGTCGACCTGCTGACCATGGAAGCCGCTTACTTTGACGGCGAAGACGGCGAAGTCGTCCGCCGCGAAGAAATTCCGGACAACCTGAAAGACAAAGCTACCAAGGCCCGCCAAGGCATGTTGGAGGCGGTGTCCCTTTACTCGGATGAGCTGATGACCATCCTGCTCGAAGAAGAAGAACCGCCCATGGATCTGGTCATCAAGACCATCCGGGAAGCCACCATCAGTTTGCAGATGGTGCCGTTGGTTTTCGGGTCGGCCTACAAGAATAAAGGTGTTCAACCACTTTTGGACTGCATCATTAACTTCATGCCAAGTCCTTTGGAGCAACGGCAGATTGCTTACGACAACGACAATGAGCAAGCAACCGTTGAGGTTGAACCGGATGACGACAAACCGTTGATTGCCATGGCCTTCAAACTGGTCGAAGAGCAATTCGGCCAGGTTACTTACATGCGGGTTTATCAGGGAACCCTCAAGAAAGGGGAAAATTACGTCAACACCCGCAGCAAGAAAAAGACCCGCATCAGCCGTATTCTTCGGGTCCATTCCGATGAACGCGAAGACATCAGCGAAGCGGGTGCCGGCGATATCGTGGCCGTCATGGGGTTGGACTGTGCTACCGGGGATACCTTCTGCGGCGGTGGTTTGAATTACTCCCTCGAGAGTATCTTTGCCCCCGAACCGGTTATCTCCTTGTCGATCAACCCTTCCAAACGGGCCGATTCGGATAAACTGTCCAAGGCTCTCAACCGTTTCATGCGGGAAGACCCAACCTTCCGGGTTCGCTTTGACCAGGAAACCCAGGAAACTATCATCTCCGGGATGGGCGAGTTGCACCTGGAAATCTACGTGGACCGGATTAAACGCGAGTATGGCGTTGAGTGTTCTGTCGGCCAACCGAAGGTCAGCTACCGGGAGACCTGCACCAAGGCACAACCTTACGATCACACCCGCAAAAAGCAAACCGGTGGTTCCGGTCAGTTCGGTAAAATCGTCGGCGAAATGCAGCCTCTTCCCGAAGACTCGGAAGAACACTTTGTGTTCGAAGAGAATATCGTTCAAGGACGTATTCCCTCGGAATACATTCCTTCGGTCGAAAAAGGCTTTAAGCGTGCAATGGAAAAAGGGCCCTTGGCAGGCTTTGAAGTCATCGGGGTCAAGATGATTCTCAACGATGGTGCTTACCACGATGTGGACTCCTCAACCATGGCCTTTGAACTGACCGCTTTCGAATGTTTCCGCGAAACCTTCCGCAAAGCCGGACCAGTGTTGCTCGAACCGATCATGAAAGTGGAAGTGGAATGCCCCGGAGAATTCCTCGGACCGGTAACCGGGCAAATATCTTCGCGCCGCGGCATTATTGTCGGGACTGAATCCAACGAAGGATTCGGCACCCTGCGGTCAGAGGTTCCCTTATCGGAAATGTTTGGCTATTCCAATGACCTGCGTTCCATGACCCAAGGTAAAGGCACCTTTACCATGGAGTTCTACAAATACCGGCGGCTCCCCTCTAACCTTCAAGATGAGGTAATCAAGAAGGTCCAAGAGGAAGAGGCCGCCAAGAAGAAAAAGTAGTCACAGGATGCCGTCACTTTGGTGACGGCTTCTTTTTTGTTGTTGTCGGGTCTTTCTCGATGGAATCAAGGCCCTGCACATCTTCTTTTGGAGGAACAGACCGATTACTGAGACCCAACTCCATATTTCAGAACCGGTCGTTTCTCTGGCTCTTATCCCTCCCAAGAATGCCTTGGAAACGAACTTGGATAATGCCCTGGCCAAATTGGTCTGGGATGATCCAACTCTCCGCGCATCCACCAATGAATCCAACCAGATCCTCCTCAGCGGCATGGGAGAACTCCACCTAAAGCAAACCGTGGAGAAGTTGGAACGAACCTATGGGATGGTCCTGGAAGTGGGGCCATTGCGTGTGATCTACCGGCAATCCCTGGCCAAACCCATTGATTTGATCACCCGCTTTGTCACCCGGGATAGCCGGGTTCCCGGCAAGTTTGCAGTTATCAATATCTTCTACGAACCGCTCAACAAAGAGAAAATTCGGGCTTTGCGGCATGACCTTCCCTTGGAGCAAAACCCCACCAATATCTTCTTCACCAATGAAATCTCCCATGATTCCTTGCCGCCGGAATTTATTTCTGCCGTCGAAATTGGCTTTCGAGAGTCCTGCCAGGTGGGTGACAAGTTCAAGTTCCCCGTTTATGGTTTGCACGCCCATCTCTATGGCGGGAGGTATCACGAAATCGACAGTTCCCCGGAAACCTTTCGGCTCACCGCCATCTCTTCCTTTCACGAAGCCCAACTCAAAGCCGGAGTAGCAGCTTTGGAACCGGTGATGAAGGTCAGCATTAAATCTCCTGCTAATCTGTTGGCCGACCTTATCGGGGACGTGAATAATCGCCGCGGAGAAGTAATTCAATCCAGCTCCAACTCAGGCCTCTGCCAACTCAAAGCCTACATCCCGCTTTCCGAGTTATTTGGTTACGCCGGCCATCTCCGGAGATTTTCCGAAGGCGAAGCCATCCTTGTCATGAAGCCCAGTCACTATGCTCCCGTAAGAGACGAACAAATCGAAGTCAGGGCCGCCTGCTAACAAGTGAAACTTACTAACCGGAAGAGGACTGCTTTCCCCAAAAATCCGTACCCCGGACACCCCGAGCCGCTCCAACCCGGCAAATCTCGCCAATATTATAAGCATATACTAATACTAACTCTGCGTTTCTCCGCGATCTCCGCGTTTCTTTCTCCCAGAATTCCCATTCCTGGAAGGCGCCCCCACCGTTTCCAATTCCCCGTTAGTTGACGGTGAC
>CAZPPD010000317.1:0-6715 GCA_964588185.1 uncultured Alcaligenaceae bacterium
ACCGTAATTAAGGGCGTTTCATTGACCAGATCCCAGACTTTGTAGCTCGGCTTGGCAGCCGCGGTCAGAGAGAAATCCGTGGGCTGCTGACTATGGGCATGACAACCGCCGCAGTTGTTGCGGACTTCTCCCGGACGCAACTGGTGCCAAGTCTGCGCCATGTTCAATACCATGCCATGTTTGTCGATAGTCTGAAATGTGAATGCCATATCCGCAGGAATCTTGGCCAGGAAACTGGTATCCGGGTTTTTGTCTGGATCCAAAGGTTGCTTGCCATCTTGGAAATGGCGGACGGGGATTTCTCCCAAGATCCGCAACCGCTCGCTGGCGTGATTGTAGAATAACCGCCCCGATTTTGGTCCGCGATTGCGGTCGGTAGTGGGTTCCTGAGCCAAAATGCGAATGGCGTGAATATCTTCGTTGTCATATAGGCCGGCATCCGCTCCCTGATTGTGCCAGTTGAGCGGCATGCCGTTGCCGTGGCTGGTGAATGCGTCCAGTCCCTTCCAAGGATCCTTGCCGCCCGGGTAAGTCGCGGTCACTTTTCCTTCGGGAACGACACCATTGGGATAGGACCCTCGTTTATACAAACTGGAGGTGCCAACCAAACCAAACGGGGTTCCTTCCGGAAGATGCAGGCACAAGGAACCATCATTCGCCAGCGGTTCCAGTCTTTTCGGCTCTTCAATTCCATAGATGCGTTTGTAAGGAACCACCGCCCGCGGAAACTGGGCATTGTACTTGGGATCATTTTTGATCTTCAGCATTTGGGCGGGTTCTTCGATGGGTTGGCCGTCCTTGATGAGATAAATCCCGCCATCCAATTGCGGCAGGTAAGTGTATTGGTGGTTTACCGGTCCGGGAGAATAGACTGTAAGCAAGTGATTGTCCGGAGCTCCGGATGGATGAGTGAACTTGCCGACTCGGGGTGATTTTTTATCCTTGAGCTTGGAGTAATCTGCCGGACCTTCTCTTCCCAATGCAAATGGAGTTAATGAAATCGACCCGGTCGGCATAAACGGCATCCGGTAATATTTGCCCCGCCCATTGTAATGGCGGCCAAAACGCCAAGGTTTGTTTCTTGGATCCTGCATGTAAGCTGGACCAAAAGCAGGATAATCCTTGGGTGGGGTTGGGGGCATCTTGATGAAAGATCCAAAGCCGCTATTGTTGAGGTTGTAGTACTCCTCCACGATTATGGACCGATCCGAAAGCTGCGTCTGGAAGTGGAAAGCATTGGGAGCACCGCCCGGATCAAATGCACTGACCAAAGGAGCCCAGTTGGTGCCATCAGGATGAATGGTCCAAATTCCCCACAAGATTCTCCCTCGAATCCCTTGGGATTCCAAGGAACTGAACATGATGCGGCCATCGGCCAATACTACCGGATGCAAGGCACCAGCCAGATTTAGATAGCCGATTTGCTCCACATTTTTGCCGTCATCATCCATGACGAATAATTGCAAATTGACTCGGGATACCCGCGCGAGGGGCGGAAAGCATTTCGGTTGCTGGTGAAAACCACTTTGCCGCCCGGCAGCGGACAGGCACCAAAGTTTAACACACCGTAAGACAGATGCGTTTTGCCTTTTTCATTGGTGCGAAAATCGCTGGACCAATCTGCGGCTCCAGTGTTCGGTGTGAATTCTTGCTTAGTAAGCCGCACCATTTTTCGAGTGGGCAAGTGCAATTTGAAAATGTCGGCCCCTTTCAACGGTGCTTGCCAAGCCCCAGCTCCCTTCATCGTATAGATGTGTGTGTAAAAGACACACTCACCATCAATGGAAACAAAGGGATCAGTGATTGCTCCCTCGCCGCCTTCTACCAATAATTCCTCGCTGCCATCGGGATGCAAGAGCATCAAATCTGCTCCCGGCTCCATGTAAACCGGTGTGGCAATATCGGTGTAGAATCGCTTGTGAACCTTATCTCCTGCCCGCTGTGCCCGGACGTACACAATGTCGTAATCGTACTTGACGGACTTGTCCGTGGAGATGTGGGGTACATTGACATCGATGTCCTCGAGGAACAACTTTTCTTTCTGCTTTTGTTGGCTGAATAGCGGTGCACTGCCGCAAATCAAGGCAAAGCAGAAACCAATCACCAGAACTCTTTTTAGTCCGTTCATCAGGAACTCCTTGAAATTGGAGAGGCAGGAGCCGATTAAAATTGGCTTGGGGCAGATACAATTGGAATGTATTAGTGTGAATATAACAGGGCAGAGATGACAGTAGAACTAGATTTTGCAAAATCCCTTCTTATCAATAAATCGGTAGTTTCCTATTAACCGGGGGTAACCTTTTTTGGATCTTCAACTGTTCGCGAAGACTTTCCTTCGCTTTCGCCCACTCATTGCATTCTTGGTAATCGGTATTTCCGTAGCGGCAATAGTCGGCGTTAGCCGGATCCGCTTTGACGATAATCCACGGGGAATTCTGCGAAAAGATAATGAGGATTTTGAACTGCTGGTAGAAATGTTCGATCAGTTTGGCGCTGACGAAAATGAATGTTATTTGATTGTTTATTCCGAGCATTTGTTTAGCCCCCAATCGATTGACGATCTTCGCAAACTGCATGCGGCCATCGAAAAAATAAACGGGGTTGAGGCGGCGTTTAGCATCACGGATGCTCGCTTGGGCTTGTTCCCCATCGACGGGAACACCTCTGAAAAAGAGTACGAGAAATCCAAGCAATCTGCACTAAGCCACCCAATAGTTTCCGGCCGATTTGTCAGCGAAGATGGCAAACGCACATTGATCACTGTACGCTTAGTCGGCGAGGAACTTTCCATCTCTCTCATCAAACCTGTAACCGACCAACTCCGGGAACTGGCAGATCAATGGACTGAGGAAACTTCTTTGCAAGTGGAAGTAACGGGAATTCCTCCCATTCGCGCGGATGCGTTTAACCTTATTCAAAGCCAGTCGATACTTTATACCATTCTGGGTGCAATTGGCGGGCTGCTCATGGCAATCTTTTTGTTGCGAAGATTTGCCATGGTTCTGATTGTGTGCACCTCGGCATTTGTGGGCGCCCTATGGACCGTCGGGGTTCTTGGTTTGGTTGGGGAAAAGATCACTGTGCTGACAACGGTGTTGCCAATGCTGGTCATGATTGTCGGCTTTACCGATGCGGTCCACATGATCTTTGACATTGCTCATTCCAGAGCCCATGGCTCGTCCCCAGTACAGGCAACCGAACATGCCTTGCGGCACATCACCATTCCTTGTTTCCTTACTTCGGTCACGACTGCAATTGGATTTGGTTCCTTGTGCCTGACCGAGATTGAATTGATTCGACGTTTTGGCTTTTCATGTGCGGTCGGTTCCGGTCTGACCTTTATTTGCGTGATAACCGTTTTGCCCTTGTTGGCCTCAACCTGGCTTGGCAAAGGAATTCTTCCCCCTCCTGGCGTAAAGTCTATCAAGGAAGGGACTTATTCAATCGGCTCTCGTTTGATCGACGGCGTATTGCACTTCCGTATCCCTATCACTCTAATCGGTATCGGCTTGGCAATTTTTCTTACCTTCAATGTTCTTCAGTTGCGCCCGGAAAGCGAGGTTGCAGAAAATCTACCGGAAACCGCCCGTTCCATCGTGGCTCTTCGCAAAGTGGATAAACATTTTGGTGGAATCCTGCCCGCTTTCGTTTGTATTGATTGGCCGGAAGGGGAGGAATTATCTTCCCAAAAACTAGAGGAGGTTTACCAGCGTGTCCATAAGATTTGTGAACAGCACGAAGCAGTAAATCACCCTTTTTCTCTTTTAAACGTAATGGAAACGTTTCCCTTCGTTCCCCCGGAGCGCTTTCCGGAGAAACTGATTCTGGTCAGAAAGGACAAACACCGCGGAGTCGTGGCCGTTCGCTCAAGAGATCGTGGCAGTGCCTATTTAAGTACAGCATTTGAAGACTTGGAAACAAAGTTATCTGTTCTGGAAAAAGAATTCCCCGGTTATCAATTCCGCCTTACCGGTTCGACCGTGTTTGCCACGCAAATCCTCGAGCAGATGATTATTTCTTTGGCGAGAAGCCTTGGATTAGCCACAGCGATCATTTTTATCACCATGGCCATCACTTACAGATCGATTCGCATTGGCCTGATTTGCCTTTTGCCAAATGCGTTGCCCTTATTGGTAACGGCCTATATGTTATTGGTGTTTGATGGGACGTTACGTTTTGCCGGAGTCATTGTGTTTTCCGTTTGCTTGGGAATTGCCGTGGATGACACGATTCATTTGGTGACCCGATTTCAACGAGAACTGAAGCTCAATGGCGATGTTGAGATGGCCTTACGCAAAAGTGTCTTGGCAGTGGGCCCGGCATTAATTACCACCACATTGGTGCTGGTGGTCGGTTTGGCAATCCCAATCACTTCTGTAGTCCCGGCAAACCAGATGTTTTCTTGGCTTTCTTGCGTCGCCATCACTTCGGCTTTATTATCAGACCTGATTTTTTTGCCTGCGATGTTGGCTTGTTTTCTGCCAAGTAAGAAGTAATTTCCTTTTGGAGGAATCTGCGTAGGTTTCCAAGATCCTTTGTCCAAAGGGAGCATTTCCATGGATCAGCAACATTCCCAGAATGAATTGTCCGCCCTCCAAGGTGTAGGCATTTTGATTTTTGTCTTCGCCTGCGGAATTCCGGCCCTGGAATTAAATGGCTTTGGGTTTGGCATTGATTTTTCCTTGGAAACCGCCTTGTTGATTGCCATCATCGGAGGAGCTTTGGGCGGTTTGTTGATTTGTTTCCGGCCTTGGCTTGCGGGGGTGGTCGGCGGACTAATCGCAGGACCGTTAGGATTGTACGCCGTGTATTTCTGGACGCAAAATCGAGCACAGGTCTGGAATGTTGAGCTGGTTTTAGTGCAAGGAATTGGCTGTCTGCCTGGAATTGGAGTGGGGTTGTTACTAGCACGCCTCTTGAGCCCGAAACAGGAACCTGGTTATGAAGAAATGGATGAGTTTGAGCAAGAACCTTATCACGAGGATAGCTACCGAGATCCCAATCGTCCACTCCATTAAATCCTGCCCCATTGCCGATCCTAATTTTTTTCTTGGATGGAAAAGCAGTTCCGAGTATTCATGAGATCTGGAAATATTCACCTAATCCTTACACTACGAGTCCCCTATGCGTTCTATTTTCTCATTCCTTGTCTTATGGTTCCTTTTTTCGGGGGTAGCCTTCGCCGGAAATAAGAATCTGGTCGCCTCGAAACTCCAAGAAGAAGGCCGGGTTGCTTTTACCGAAGGCCCGGTATGGCATCCGACCGGCAATGTTTTATTCAGTGACATCGTGAACAACCGAATCATGCGGCGGGACCCCAAAGGAGTGGTCCATGTTTTTCGCGTTCCTTCCGGTCGTTCCAATGGCCTTCTCTTTGACCAGAAGGGACGATTGCTGGCATGTGAAGGCGGGGGAATACAAAGTGCCCGGCGAGTAACGCGGACGGAAAAAGATGGAACCATCACGATTCTGACGGATAATTTCCAAGGGAAACGTTACAACTCGCCGAACGATTTGACTATTGATAGCAAAGGCCGCATTTACTTTACCGACCCACGCTATCGGGACCGCAGTGGGATGGAAATTCGGGGCAAGAACGGCAAGGCCATCGAAGGCGTCTATCGCATTGACGGGCCTGGAAAAGTGACGCAAATTATTTCCCACGAGGTTGACCGGCCAAATGGAATTGCCGTATCTCCCGACCAAAAACATTTGTTCGTTGCCGACAACGTCAATGACGGCCCTAACAAAGGCATCGGGGGAAATCGGAAACTATGGCGATTTGACCTGAAGCCAGATGGAACAGTAGATGCTAAAAGCCGGAAATTACTATTCGATTGGGGAACCGACCGCGGGCCGGATGGGATGGCTATCGATGTACAAGGGCGACTCTATGTGGCAGCCGGTTTTAATTTCCCAAGGCTGCCGGCGGAGACAATCAAAAAGTATAAAGCGGGGATTTACGTGATTTCTCAGGAGGGAAAGCTACTCCAAACTATTCCCGTTCCGATGGATATGATCACCAATTGCTGCTTTGGGGATCCGGATCGACAGACTCTATACATTACCGCCGGACACAAATTGTGGAGTATTCGTACTAGCACGCCGGGATATGTGGCTTGGCCGGCCAAGGGGAAATAGGAGCCAAGTCGAGAGACATCTCCAGACCCCGGAACCACAAGATTGGATTTATTTTAAGGACGAAACCTTTCAAACTCCAATTTCAGCCTTTATCCGTATAATGATCTTCCCGGGTTTGAATCCAGTCCAAGGATTGGAGATTTGACCCCGGAATATCCATCCCTTAGATTTTCAAAGCCTAAATTCATTTGTTGGGAGTAATTATGAGCGAATCGCTGAAGTCCCTCATTGCCTGCGGCACGAAATTGTGGCTCGATTCCATTGATCCGGATTTGGTCGAACTAAATCGGGCTTTGGGAGCTACCGGAGCAACATCCAATCCGATTATTGTTGCCGATTTAATTAAGACCGGGCGGTTTGATTCTCAACTTTCTTCGTTTATGGATCAGGGACTCTCCGATGAAGAAGTAGCCTGGAAAATGACCGATATGCTTGTGCAAAAGGCTCAGGATGTTTTCCTGCCGGTTTGGGAAGAAACAAAAGGAAATGATGGTTACGTCAGTTTTGAATTAGATCCCTTGCTGGAAGATCCGGAAGCAAATATTTCGGTGGCGGAACGAACTCGCCTATATAT
>CAZPPD010000318.1:0-6705 GCA_964588185.1 uncultured Alcaligenaceae bacterium
AAGGGCATGGACAAGGTCAAGTTCATGGACAAGGGCATGGCAAAGTTCAGAGGCCCGTTCATTGGAAAGTAGCTGGTAAAGGTACTCCCGCTCCGCAGCCGCAATCCCCGACGCAGTTAGCTAAAGCTCAACAGAACTTGATGAAAGCTACTCAGGCGGCAATGCAGTCGCAACAAGCGACTCAGGCTGCGATGGCTGCGTTAGGACAAGCTCAAGCTCAGGCTCCCGGATCTGTCATGCCTCAACTGCAACAAGCCGGCAAGCAACTGGGCCAAGCCAGTCAAGCGCTTGGAAAAGGAGCGCCAAGCTCCGCCGCCCAATCGCAACAAGCGGCAGCGGGACAAATGGGACAAGCTTTGCAAGCCTTAAACCAAGCCTTGGCACAGATGGGACAACCCACGGCCCAACCTGGGCAATCCCCGACTGCTGTAGCCAGTTCTCAACCCACTCCGGGTCAACGCCAGGGGCAAAAACCAGGACAAGGGCAAGGACAGAGCCAAACTCCAGGTCAAGGGCAGGGACAAGCTCCAGGAAAAGGACAAGCTCCCGGCCAGGGACAAAACCCGAATCCTTCCCCAGGAGCTGAAAAGAATCAAGGCAAAGGCCTTGGCAATCGGATTGCCGATGGCAAACGAACCAACGCCGATTCGCAACTGATGGACGTCGAAGGCCAAGGCAATTTCTTGAACCTTCCGCCCCGGCAACGAGATTTGATTCGCCAGTCCTTGAGCGGTCAACTGCCGCCGGAGTATTCGGCCTTGATCCAGCAATACTATGTCAATATTTCGCGGGGAAGATCGGCAACTGTCCCATCTGCTCCGCCCACGCCCAAACCTTAACTTTTGTAATGAAACCTCAGGGATTGGGTCTTCTTAAGATCCAATCCCTGTTTTTCTTCATCCGCCAAAAATTGATAGATTCCTTCGAGGTTTCCCATGCGCTTTTTTTTCTCCTTGCTTCTAACCGCCGCTTTATCCTTAGCCGCTTTCACTCCAGCGTTGCGGGCAGAAGCCAAAATGGACCAAGAAACCAAAAAGGCTGTGAAAAAGGCTCTGGAGTGGTTGGCGAAACGGCAGAACACCGATGGTTCCTGGAGTGAATCCCGTTATCCCCACAATACTGCCATCACTTCGTTCGCAATGTTGGCATTGATGTCGCAAGGAAATCTGCCCAACCAGGGATACTATGGCCCCGAGGTTGCCAAAGGGGCTCGCTTTCTGATGGCGGCGCAACGGGAACGAGACGGGTACATTGTTGGTACGCGGGGTGGGAACATGTATTGCCATGGGATGGCAACCTTGGCTTTGACCCAACTCCTGGGAACTTCAGCCGACAAGGAACTCAAGGATGTGGTGCAAAAAGCCGTGGATTTGATTGTTCGCTGCCAGGACCGATCTGGAGGTTGGCGCTATGAGCCTCGGCCGTCGGGCCATGATATTTCAGTCACGATCATGCAAGTGATGGCATTACGGGCTGCTAAGAACGGCGGTTTACATGTCCCCGACAAGACTTTGGACAAAGCCATCGACTACATCCATTCCTGTTACGACGAGCGATCCGGCGGTTTTACTTACCAACCCCGCAACCGGTCTCCCGGATTTGCCCGGACGGCTGCAGGTGCTTGTGTCTTGTTCTTGACTGGAAAATACGATGCCAAAGAAATTGAAAGCGCGGTTGCCTATCTGAAAAAACACCAAGGATCCCGCACCAGTCGCTCTCACTTTTGGTATGGCCAATACTACGCAGTTCACGCCATGTATCAATGGGGACAGCAAAACTCCAAGGACTGGGATGATTGGTATAGCCATTTAAAGAAGATGCTGCTTTCTAAGCAATCCAGCGATGGCAGCTGGTCCCGATTGGAAGGAACCCGTGTTGGTCCAGTCTACCAAACCAGCATCGCGGCCATCTGCCTGTCCGCTCCCGCTCATTATCTGCCCATTTTCCAACGATAAGTGGGCTATTATTGGTAGGTCAGGTCTCTCCAGGCACGATGTGTTTGTTATTGGTAGCTCAAGCCACCTGGCCATGTGTTATTGGTCACGATGTGTTATTAGTAGGTCGGGTCTCCAGGGCCGACTTTTTTCTGGACAACCAGAAGCCCCATCCTCCTATTCCCAAGAGAAAGACATTGTTGAAGGGGAATTTTCTACGCCTAGGTGTGTGATTTAAGATCGGTACAAGTTGGCCCAGTTTATGCGTCCTCCGTTGGTTTATCCCCGCCATAAAACAGCCTTTATTCTTCCTTTCGGCGATCTTCCCGGCCGCGACGTTCATCATTGCGAATTTCAGAAGGAATCACGATTCGCAAATTCTTGGTCAAGTCTTTTACCAAGTTACTTTGTTTCAACACCAATAAGGCTAAACAAGTATCCAACAAACGTGTTGACCCGTGGTAGCGCTGGCTTTGCCAGGACCCATCCTCTTTCTGGTGTTTGGTCAACATTTGGGCTGCCCACCGGTACCAATTTTTATTGCCGATGGTTTTTAAGCTGTAGAGCATAGCTACGCGTTCGACTGACCAAAGAAAGTAAAGATCCTCCATGGAAGGCGGGTTGTCTTTGTCGAACTTTCCGATGTAGCGGCTAAGGGCTTTTACCCCTTTTTCAATGGTGGGATCTCGTTTCTTCTCTTTGTTGTGCTTATCAAAGATCTCGTCGTGCGACCCGTGCCCCATTGCCAGGCCAATCAGACCAACGCAAGTCATAGCAGGTCGGGAATTTCGATGGAGGTAACGGTAGCCCCACCCCCCATCGGGATTTTGGCTGGAAATAAAACGATGATCTACCATGGCAATGGTTCGTTCCATTGGGACATTGTGGCGCCGGGCGGCCCACAAGGCCATCATGGCAAATTGGGTGTTGGAATTATCGGATCGCGACGCCCTAAAAGGTTGGGGTTTAAAATTAGGATCTTTCTTTTTAGGTATGTAACTTATGATGGGAAGTTTTTTCACCCGTTGGGTTAGTTTTTTTGCTGGGAGCCGCCCGTCGGGATTCAGCTTGGCAAAGGAATAGCTTAGGCGCAATCCATTCTTCGGATTGGTTTCCAGGGCGAACATTAACCGCCCGCTTTTATCTTTGGGAGCTTCCCCGATTTGAAATTTTCCGCCATTGGATTCCTTGTAGAGGTGATCCGGGCGGTTGGTAACCAAGTAGGTATACAGGTCATTATTGTCCTGCTCTTGTAAGACCGGACAATTATAGGTCCAGCCGCCGTCCTGTTGTTGTCCGGCAATTAATCGAAGGGCCAGTATTTTAATAAGGCTCTTATCTTTGGGGTCGCCCAACTTATCCAGGAACAAAATGGCCAAGGAAATTTGGTAGGTATGGTTTAACCTGGGAGCACCTTGGCGAACATATTTGGCAGCATTGCGGATGGATTTATCCCCGCTGGGAACCCCACAAGCCAATAAAGTTAACCCGGGCATAGCTGCATAGCCGACCGTATGACCCCGAACAACCCAACTTCCACTTTGTTTCTGCCCTTTTTTAATGTACTTCACTCCATCCCGAATGGCTTGGTTGACCTTAGTTTGTTCCTTGGCAGGGAGGGGAATGATGTAAGAAGAGGACAGGGAATCGTTCAACAAGGATTTGGTCGAATCTCCGCCCAGTTCGTCCACCGATTTGTCAATCTTGCCGCCACCATCTGCGTTTTGGTTACCGTCGTAAGTGAAATAAAGGATGGCAGCAGTAGCCGCACCAGCAAGCAACAAGCCTCCCAAACCGGCAAGAAACCAAGTCTTTGCCGGGTTTCCTTTGGATACCGGTGCCGGAGTAGGAGCTCCCGGCATGGGAGCTGGGGCTGTCTTGAATCCTGTTGCGGCGGGAGACGCCGGCTTGGCAGTTATGCCCACTGGTTTTCCCATAGCGGGGGCAGGTCCCGGAGGGGAAACGGGAGTGCCGACCGGTGCAGGAATTCCCCCGCCAAAGGGAAACGAGTTTGAACACTTCGGACATCGGACTCGCTTACCAATCTGGGGGGTGTTACTGGTTTTTAATGATGCTTTACAATGGGGACAGGAAATTGTGGTCGTTAACATTGACCATCCCCTCAACTAAGGAATTTGGTTTGAAGGAGAAAGGAAATAAAAATTCCCTAAATAAGAACATCTTGTGGTATTTTAAACAGAAACCGGGTGGCCTTACCAGTAAGAACTTATGGATTTGAAATTTTTTCTGGTCCGTGAGAATTGTGGGATTTCCCAACCACAATGGCCGTACAATTTGCCAAAGTATGCAAGATTTCGATATCCCCTTTTTCAAAATTTCCCTCTCGTTTGTTAAGGATCTGAAATACTCCGACAATTTGTTGATCTTCTTCACGTATTGGCAATGTTAATAAATTCCGCGTTTTGTAGCCGGTCCGGCGATCAATTTCCGGATTGAATCGCGAATCTTTGTGGGGATCATCGAGGTTAATGATCTCACCGGATAAAGCAACCGTGCCGGCTATTCCCGATCCCAAGGATACCCGTATCTCGCCCATATTTTCCCCCAAAGCTACCTTGGACCACAATTCTTCCTTTTCATCGTCAATCAAATAAACGGTAGCCCTTTCGGCATTCAACAAACGGGTCGTGGTTTCACTTAACAGCAAGAGCAATTCTTCCTGATTTGTGGTTTGCAAGATTTTTTGGGTAGTTTCCAATAACAAATGCAGCCGCTCGATGTTTCGTTCTGCGTGGAGATGTTGTTCTTTTCTCTCCAGGAGGTTTTTTTGCATCTGCACTTGATACCACCAAGACACCGCCAAGATTCCAACCAAAGCGATGGCTATCACTGTTAATGTGTTGTGCCAAAGCAAACCGGTTGTTACGCCTACCAAGCCCAACAAGGAAAAAGCGGCCAGGATCGCCAAGGTCGGCTGTTTCCGGATCCAGCGGTGAATGCGTTCCCAGCGAGTAGGCGGCCGGGCTTTGATTGGTTCCCCGGCGAGAAAAGCGCGAAGGTCGGCAGCCAAATTAGCAGCACTGGCATAACGCCGGAACGGATCTTTCTGCAGACAGGTCAAGCAAATGGTATTCAAATCCCTAGGGATTTTCGGCTGGATCGTTCGCGGGGCAACGGGTTCCTCTTCGATTACTTGGAGGATGGTCTGGAGGAAATTGGTCCCTTGGATGGGCGGCCTTCCGGTTAGGAGTTCGTAGAGAATTGCTCCCAAGGAATAGATATCGGAAGCAGGCCCAATTTTGGTTCCGGCACCGTGAGCCTGTTCGGGGGACATATAAGTAGGGGTTCCCAATACTTCTCCGGTACGCGTCTTTAAAGATTCCCGGGTTGTTTCCAGTAGATTCTTGGCGAGCCCGAAATCGGTAATCTTGGGGACTCCGGATTCAGTGAGGAGAATATTTCCCGGTTTTAAATCACGATGAATAATTCCCTTTTCATGAGCACAATGAATGGTCCTTGCCAGCGTTTCCATCAGTTGAGCTGCTTGGCGGGGAGAGAAGGAGTTCTTTTTTAACTTCTGAGCCAGAGTTCCCCCCGTTACCATTTCCAAGGAAAAGTAGGGATTCCCACCAAAATCTCCGGTTTCATAAATCTGCACGATGTTGGGATGTTGCAGTTGAGCTACTGCTTGGGCCTCGCTTTGGAAACGAGCCAACCCAACCGGCGAGGATGCTTCATGAGCATGAATCATCTTCAGGGCTACCACCCGGTTGAGAGCTTTCTGGTGGGCTTTGTAAACCACTCCCATTCCACCTCGTCCCAGTGTTCCCAGAATCTCGTATCCCGGCAGATAGCGGGGTGGATCATTAAAGAAGGGAACTTCTGCCGGAGGTTTTGAACCCAATGGATCATCCAACGAGAATGAGGATTCCGTTTTCGAGTCGGAAATGCCCGAAGGAGCTTCATGGCGAATGGTTTCTTCGGAGATAGTGCAGCCACAAACCGGACATATGAGGAGGGTCGATTTGGAGTCGGATTCCTGGTTGGGGGGAATCTCCCATTCATGCCCATTTGCACATTTGGCGAACTCCGCCATGAATTGGACCTCTATTGAATTGCCTAGGAATGGAACTGGTATGTATTACGATAATCTGAAATCCAAAGATATGAAAGTCACGAGTTGCTCGCTAATAACACCACATGAACCTCTCCCGGTCCGTGAACCCCGGTAACCAAGCGGAGTTCAATATCACCAGTCTTACTTGGCCCGGTAATGATTACCAATCCGGAGGGTAACATCGAAGTTTCTGGAGAATAGCGGGTGAATAAATCGAAGAGATCCGGTAACAATTGTTCCCGGGAAGCAACAGCAATGTGAATAGGCGGCAATAGACTTACCGAGCGAGGATCTTCCGGAGCCGAAGCGACAACCAAGCTTCCCGTTTCAGCAATCAGGTATTTTACGCCGGAGATTCCTATCTCTGCGTCGAAGAGTTCGGAGTGGTTTTCGATGGTAATCCCATCGGTGCTTTGGACAACAATTCCTTCACCGGGCAAGGATGCTTCCAAAGGCAACCGGTCCAAGTATTTGCCGCGCCCCAGCAATACTTTCTTGTGAGATTTCTCCAGCACCAATTCCCGGACTTTTTGCGTTGCTTCAGCTTCATTCCCAACAAGATAGGATTGCCCCCCTGCCGCTTTCAACGCATCACAGAAACGGGCAACCGGATCAGCCCCGGCACCCTGGTAGCCGATGTTTCCCCGTTGCTGAATCTCGGTGTGATATCCAGGCTGGTTTCCTTTTTGAACC
>CAZPPD010000319.1:0-6688 GCA_964588185.1 uncultured Alcaligenaceae bacterium
ATTCCTGTTTTGCCAGCAAACCCAAAATCTCAGTGGTACTCCCACACCCTGTGTTACCATTGATCTAATCTTGTTGGGTTCCTTAGATCAGGAAGATAGAAGGAGTTTGGATAAAATTTAATTATAATCTCCATATATTAATACACGCCCATTTCCTCGAGGAGCGTTGGTTCAATGAAGGCCGAACATCGAAAAGAGCTGGGAACAAATGTCCTGGCTGACCGCATGGGCAGGATGGTGACAAATGTCCGCAGAAGACCACGAGGCCGGGCTGTCTTGTGGTGGGTTTTAGGAATTATTGCGGTTATTGTCCTGATCATTGTCTTTTTGTGGCGAAGGACCTCGGCACTTACCGGTTCGGATTTATGGGTCCAACTTGATATGGGCAACACCAAAGTCATTGGCGAGGAACTTTTAAAAGAGGACTACCGCTACACGCCACAGGGAAAAGTGGCCCGGTTCCAGATGGCTTATGTGAATTTATGGAACGAAGGGATTCTCAAGATCCAAAGCTCCGGGGGCCAAATCTTCCTTGACCCGGATTCGGCTAAATATGCCTTCCAACGGATTCAGCTCGCCCAACAGGTGTACCGGCAGCTCATGAAGGATTGTAAAGACGATCCGCTGTTTGGACCGGAGGCGGCGTATTCCATCGGCATCGCTTACGAAGCCTTGGGAGTGAGCCACCCCGCCAATGTCGAGAAAGCGAAAAAGGTCTTTGAGATTATGACCAAACCCGACAAATATTCTGCTGAAGACCTCAAGGCCAACAAAGAATTTGAAGTGTTTGCAGACGCGAAATTTGAAAGCAACTCCGTCTACGTAAAAAAAGCCAGAGATCGGCTGAAGATTTACAACGACGAGAAAAAGCTCGAAGAATTATTACAAACCTACACCCACATGAATCCCTTGGGGCATTTAAAAGCATTACAAGAAAGAGCCGGTAAAAATTTCCCGAAAAAGTAATTCCATTTCCCAACCAGGGCTGATCAATCCGATGGAGCCCTTTGATTTTGAAATCCCGATCGATGAACCCGCCGAGGACATATTAGAGTTCGTCGCCAACCGAAGTGATCCCATTCGGCTCGATCAATTTCTGGTCAGCCAGTGTCAGGATTTGAGCCGGTCCATAATACAGAAAGCTATCGAAAACGGTCAGGTTACGGTTAATTCCAAACCTCGGAAAGCCAGCTTCAAGGTTCGCGACAAAGATTTGGTTCACCTGCAACTACCGGAACCACCACCCGGCATCCCTGCCCCCGAAGATATTCCCCTGGATATTCTCTATCAGGATGACCACTTGGCGGTAATCAACAAGCCTTACGACATGGTGGTGCATCCGGCCAAAGGCAACTGGACCGGTACGTTAGTCAACGCTTTACAATTCCACTTCTCCAATCTGAGTAACCTGAATGGTACTTACCGCCCCGGAATTGTCCATCGCTTGGACCGGGACACCAGCGGAGTCATTCTGGTGGCCAAAGAAGAACCGACGCACCGAAAATTGGGCATGCAATTTGAAGAACGCAAAATCTTCAAGGAATACGTGGCAATTACCTCTGGAGTATTGGACCGGGACAGCGATTACATCGAACGCCGCATCATGCGCCACCCTTACGACCGGGTGAAGATGGCGGTCACCGACGATGAAGAGGACGGCAAGGAAGCATGCAGCTTCTACGAAGTAATCGAACGCTTTCGGGGTTTTACCTTTTGCCGCATCTTACCGAAAACCGGAAGAACCCACCAAATCCGGGTTCACATGGCCAGTGTCGGCTGCCCGGTTCTGGCCGACAAGGTTTATAGCGGCCGCGATTGTTTCCGGCTCTCCGAATTGCGCCCGGACATTCCTTCTTCGGAAGACGAAATCCTAATGCACCGCCAGGCCCTCCATGCCTATCGCTTGCGTTTTACCCACCCGGTTCGCAATGAGGTCATGGAGGTAAAATCCCCGCTCCCGGATGAGTTCGAGAGAACCTTGGAAGCCCTTCGCCAGTGGAGAAAAGTGTAATGTAGCTGGATTCAGAATTCAGCCGCCGTCCACCTGCTTACGGTCAGTAAAGCTGACTTCTGGGGAATTCAGCTACCAACTATGAATATCGCTCACTTCATTCACAGGTACCCCCCTGCCCTAGGCGGCGCCGAATCCTATTTTGACCGCCTCAGTAAATTCCTGGTCGCCCAAAGACATCAAGTATCCGTCTTCACTTCCAATGCGATCGACCTGACAGCCTTCTGGTCGCCCTCGGGAAAATGTCTTCCAAAGGGCATCGAAGTTGTAGATCAAGTCACCATTCACCGCTACCCCTTGTGGCGTGTTACAGGGCGAAAGTTTTTACTGAAACCGCTATCGCTATTACCCCACCTCCGCTGGCAATGCCTCACGCTTCCGTGCAACCCAATTTCCTTTTCCATGTGGAATGCCGCCAACAATCCAAATGCCAAATATGATCTCGTCCACGCCACTGCCTTCCCCTATGCATTTCCGCTGGTATGCGCCTTAACAATGGCTCGAAAATTAAAGGTCCCCTTCTTCCTGACCCCATTCCTTCATCTCGGCGATCCAACCGATCCCTTTGACCCCGTGCGAAAAGCTTACACCTCCCCTGCCCTATTTTCCCTTATCCAACAAGCGGACAAAGTCTTCGTGCAAACCGAAAGCGAGAAGCAAGCTCTCCTCGATCGGAACGTACCTCTCTCGAAAATTATCCTCCAAGGCATGGGCGTCGACCCAAGTGAATGCACCCGCGGAGCTCCTGACCAAATCCGGGCGGAGTGGGGAATCCCGCAAGAAGTCCCCATCATCGGCCACTTGGCGAATAACAGCGAAGAAAAAGGAACCTGCGATTTGCTGCGAGCCGCTAAGATTCTCTGGCAGAATGGCAAAAACTTCAGGGTTCTGCTGGCCGGATCGGAAATGCCCAACTTCCAAAAATATTGGCCGCAATTTCAGGGGAAAGGTAGAGTCCTACGGCTGGGCCGAATCCCGGAGGACCAGAAAAAGCATTTCTTCGCGGCAATAGACATCTTTGCCTTACCCAGTCGATCCGATTCCTTTGGTTTGGTCTTACTCGAAGCCTGGGCAAACGGAGTTCCCAATGTCGGCTATCGCGCTGGGGGGATTGCGGATGTGATTCGCCATGAAATCGACGGATTATTGGTTCCCTGTGGAGATATAGCCAACCTGGCACAAGCCTTGGAAAAGTTAATTGAAAACAGACAGTTGCGAAACAAATATGGAATAGCGGGAAGAAATAGAATTGACACGGAATATAACTGGAATGAAAAACTAAGCTTAGTTGAAGCGGAATATAAACAAGAAATAATGAAATTGGGACGGACTATTAAATCCGTCCCAACCTCATAAGCCCATATTACTTTTTCAATCTCCTTACATAAACATAATAAGCACCTCTTGACTGACCATCCTCGTTGATCAGCCAAGTCTGCAACCGGGTTTGGCCTTTTGGTAAAGGCAACTGGAAGGAAACATACTTCGCTCCTCCTTTCACCTTCGCCACGGTTTCCTTGTCAAAAATCTTAAGCTTTGCCGTCGCTGCTTTTATTCCTTTACCCTCGTTGATCGGTTTGGCATGTTCTTTAGGCCAGCGGCGCAATTGAAATTCAAATTGCCCCGGGCGTTCCACTTCCACCGTCCAAAATCCATTCGCCTTTACCCCTCTGCGAATATGAGACTGATTCCATGGGGGAGAGGATTCATGCCAATCATGACAGGTCAGTTTTGCCGGGTTTTCCTTCTCTGAACCCAAGACAATCCAGCTATATCGATGGTGACTTTCCGCCGAAACATCCTTCCACCACTTTTCATAATGATTCCTAAGGGCTTTTACCATCTTCGGATGTTTGTTGGAAATGTCGGTTTTTTGGCCGGGGTCCGCAGTGATATCATAAAGTTCTTCCCCATTAACCAATCGCCAACGATCGGTCATCACGGAAAACTTGCGGTACTTTTTTGGGTGTTCTATCCTTTGGGATTCCACAACCAAGGTCCGACGGGGAGATGGTTTCTGGTTACCCACTAACTGTGGTTGCAAATTATTACCATCAAATTTTTTCACTCCTTCTGGAGTTTTCAATTTACATAGGCTAATTAACGTCGGCAGCAAATCAATATGGGCCGTTAACGGAGGAAAGTCCTTCCCCCCTTTTAGATTGCCGCCCGGCCAGTAAACAAAGCACGGAACCCGATGGCCGCCATCGTATTCACTACCCTTTCTCCCACGCATTCCTGCATTGAATCCCCCTCGCTGAGCACCCACTGCAGAACCATTATCCGTCATGAAAATGAGTATGGTATCCTGTTCCAGGTTTTCCTCTCGCAGAAAGTCATATAATTTTCCCATATTGTCATCGATATTGGTAATCATTCCATAGAAGTTGGCATTGGGTACTTTTTTATTGCCCTTATATAAGTTGCTATATTTTTCTCCAACTATATAAGGCCCATGAGGAGCGTTCGTAGTTAAGTAAGTAAAAAATGGCCGTTGCTTGTTGCGCTTCATAAAATCCATGGCGGCTGTAAACCACACATCCGTGCAATAGCCCGTCACTTCTTTCGCTTTGCCATTATAGAAATAGGTATCGTCGAAATAGTTATTGCCAAAGTAGTCGGGAGTCTGGCCCACTCCGCCTCCGCCATGGACAAAGACCTCCTGAAATCCTCGATCCTGAGGGCGGAATGGATAATTGTCCCCTAAGTGCCACTTGCCGAATATTCCCGTTACATAACCCGAAGCTGAAAAATAATCCGCCATGGTTACTTCATCTGCCCGCAAAATAGACCGGCCCATAATGGTATGCCAAACGCCAACCCGACCGGAATAGCGGCCGGTCATTAGTGCAGACCGGGAAGGCGAACAAGTTGGATCTACATGGAAATTGGTGAAGCGAATACTTTTGGCATATAGCTTGTCCATATTTGGAGTCTTAATGTGTTTGTTGCCATGACAACCCAAGTCGCCATAACCTTGATCATCGGTAATCACAACAATAACATTGGGTGGTCGTTTGTTCCCGGCCGCTGATGCAGTGCTTGGTTGTAATAAGCCCAAAAGGCAAAGCAAACAAAGAATTGAGGAGTTGGGTATGTGAAAGATCTTTCCCATTAGTTAATCCTGGTTGGTGTTGATGTTTGGATTGATTAGAAATGTGAGAATACCACCCAACGAGGTCTACCGCAAGGAAGTAAGAAATGTTGGTAGTTGGATTCGCGGGAATTTAGCCTCATAGTCAAATCTGCATTCCCACTACTTTGAAATCGATTTCCCTTTTTCGGAAATCCCAGGACGATTGCTCGGAGCCGATGGATTGGCAGGAGTTCCCACCTGAGGCCCGGGAGAAGCCGGACCAAACGGCGTGATTTGTTTTTCGTGGCGAACGATGGGGATCTTTTCCTGGTGAATTCGCAGCTTTGATCGAGAATACAGCGGCTCGCTATTTAAAGGCGTATAACAGGCCACTAGCTCCACATTCTTGATGTTCGGATGATAAGTAGACCACGGAAGAATCAATGTATATCCCCAACCCACCATATCTTTGCGGAAAAACTGTTTCATCTTATCCGGAGTAAAATTCCATTGTTCCAGGAATACACGTTCCCCACCCTTCTTCGGGTAATAGAGCTTTACCCAGAATCTGCCCATGCCTTCTTGGGGTAAGAAACCGGGATCAAAAAGGTATAATCTTCCCGTTAGCCAGGGGAATGGTTTTCCCTGGTTTTCTGAATTCGGCAGAAACAAAACCTGATTTTCCCAGGCTAAAGCGATCTGTTGAATATTTTCGGGGATAGGTTGAGGCGGCATCTTCCCAATTTTTCGATCCACGGGGTTAACCACTACATCAGATGCAACACACCCGGATAGGCATATCCCGAAACCCAATAGGACGAAGGTGGAGATTCGCGGCTTTAGTTTTTGCCTTGTGGATTCCATTGCCGAGTCTCCCCTCCTTGGTGACTTGGTTGCAAGCTAAGCTGGGCCGGAACCGGTGTCCGATTGGTATTTCTCGGAATTTGCAACGGTACGGTTTGCCATTCTTTCGCTGGAGATTGATTGGGTGCGTTGGATACCGGTTGAACCGGGGATTGCTGAAACGACTTTGGCATTTGGACATCGTTGTGAATTACTGGAGCATCGGGTAATACCATACCCTCCTCCTTGGTAGGGGGAGGTTCCGGAATCTTTCGCGGTGAAGGTAATGGTTCCACCGTAGGCTGGGGATTCATTGGCAACACTGGATTTTGGCCGGGTAGCGAAAATCCAGGACCACAGTTACATCCACCCGGGCCAAAGCGATTCATAATTGGTGGAATCCCTTTTGGTCCGGCGTGGGTTTCCAAAACATCCCTTGGAATCCAGTCTATCCGGGTAGATTCCTCCGCCAACAAGCGATCCGCATCGGCCTGGCAGCGAACGATATGGGGCGTCAGGATCACCAGCAATTCGGTTTTCGATTTCACTTGCTCCCGGAAGCGGAACAAGGCACCAACCCCCGGCAAATCACCCAGCCAAGGAATTTTATTTTCCTCTTTGCGGTTGCTGCGTTGAATCAAACCGCCAATAGCCACAGTTTCTCCATCATGGGAGATCACCGTCGTCTCTACCGTCTGCACATTAAAGGCGGTGGCAAAAACTCCCTCGCTAATCTGGTCCGTGGTCTCAGCCGTCGA
>CAZPPD010000320.1:0-6680 GCA_964588185.1 uncultured Alcaligenaceae bacterium
GGTTTCTTCCCTTGAAGACAGCCCCCATGCCACCTTCTGCGATCTTTTCTACCAGTTCATAATCTCCCAAAACCTGCAAAATCTGCTCCACTGTCATAATTGGAATTCAAATTTTCCCAAGGGAGACGAGGGTGTGGGATGAGAATCAGGGAAGAGCCTATTCTTCCCCAGCCCCAATTGCGAAAAGAGAATGAAAGTTTTGCATATACTGTCATACTCCCTAACCAATTTTAGAATGTATTTAGGTACCCGGCAGAACAAATCTCCCAAAATTCTTTTTTCCCTGCAATTTGTTCATTATCCTCATTGTGGCAATATACTTACAATAAAGATAGTTGATTAACTTACAGTTTTAGGTTCTCGTTACAACGGCTACAATTGTCTCAGCAAGAAGAGAACCTATTCCCAGACTGCTTTTCCGGCAAATTCTCCTTGGCTTATCTGATTGGTTTGGTCAAAATAATAGGAACTAATATGAGGCTTACGGTGACTGGTATCGTTTCAGTAACATCAAGAGATTGAAATCGATACCCCTATCCTATTCTTAGAACGCATTTCAGGTCGGCTTAATCACATTAAACAGGACAACTTTTTGAGGAAACCAGATGGCTGACGATGATTATGTAGATGAAGATCAATTTGAAGAAGAGAGTAAACCGGCTGGGAAAATAACAATCCTTACCGGACTTCTCTTTTTGTTAAATATTGTGGCGGGACTTGGATTCTTAATCTTGCTAGTGCTGGATCATCACAAACGCCAGGAATTCACTTACCGGGTCCACCTCCACGAAGTGGCCTTGTTGGGGCTTCCGTTGAAAGAAGAGGAAGAAGGCACGGTTACTGCGTCCCGGGAATATCGAGAGCCGCACAAAATCGCCCCGGCGTTTCTCAAGGACGAATATCAAAACCGCGGAACCGGAGTCAGCGTATCCGAAGAGTTCAAGGAGGTCCATGAAATCCTCGGGACGAAGCTCCAGCCAACGAAATTGAGCGATAAAGTCTTAAAGGAAATATTCCCATCCGACCCCAAGCGAAATCTGGAAGCGGAAGTTCAGCGGGTTCATGACGGCATTTATATCCGTATGGAGGAAGCCGCCAAGGAAGCAGTCAAAGGAAAGAAAACTGCGGCAGCAAAACGCACTTTTGCCAAAAACCTTCTTTTCCCGCTGATCGACACGCTGGATCAAGTGGAACTCCTAAACGACCGGATTCTGAAAACCCCGGATGCAGAACTGGACAAGATGGTTGAGGAGGCATTTCAACGCCGGGCCACTGTGGATTTGTTGCGGACCTTACAGGGGTATCGTCCTTGGTACAATCCTAAATATGAAGAGGTAGCCAAGACCAATGAAAAAATCCGCATGGCTGCGGATAAGGAAAAAGTCTCACTAAAAGAACTCCGCGATATCCTGGATATCCGCTTCCAAAAAGCCAAAGAAAGTAAAACCTATGACGGCTTCGCGCACGGTTCTTTTGAGAAACGCCGCGGGATTGCTTTCCTGTTGGTTAGCATTGCCCATTTGAAATTGCCCGAATACGGCTATCTCTATCCATTCGAACAAGAGGGGGTTCCACCCGAACAACAACCAGGCCCTCGAGCGAAAACGGTTGTCGGTTTGATGGAATACAACCGGGCAGTCGAAACCTTAGCGGTCATCCTCAAGAGATTCGAAGTCGAAACCTGGTTGCGGATTGCTCGGGACCGTCAGGGCTATCCCAATACAGATGGTTTCGCCCAAAAACATGACAGCCTGATCAAAGACATCGTGGACTTGCGGGCTTTCATTGAGAATCGGAAGTTACAGCGGGATCAACTTCTCGAACAGCTCAAGAATGTCGAGAAATTGTACCAGGAGCGGGAAAAAGATTTTGAGGATGCCAAGCAAGCTTTGTTGGAAGCCAGAAAGAATACCACGTTGCTTGCCGAGGAATTAAAACGGCTGGAATTGCAATTGTTTAACGCCCAGGAAGAAGTGGCAGACGCCGCGACTATCAATATCAATTTGGAACGAACCATTCGCGAAAAAGAAAAGGCTTTGGGAGCAGACTTGCCATGATCAACTTTGTCGGCAAAACCTTGGTAATGGTGGCCGTGGGTATGAGTTTTGTATTCCTGGCCTTTGCCTTGGCGATTTATACCAACCAGATTGACTGGGGTTGGAAAGAACCCCGGAAAAAACTGGATTACCGGATTCCGTCGGAAATCGACAAGGTTTCTGCGGCTGTGAAGATAGCCACGGAAACGCGATTCAAAGCAGAAGCCAACTTGAAAGTAGTGCAGGCTAACTTGGAAACCGCACGCCAAAACCTGGCGCAAAATTATCTCCTTTACAAGAACGAGTTAGCCCGGTTGGAAACTGCACCGAACGATATTGAAGTGAAAAATCTCGTTCGGGTCGGCGGCTCCTACAAAATCAATCCGTCTACCGGCAGTCCAGTCTTGGGGGATAAGGTTGACCCCAACCTCCAAGACGCGGAAGGAAACCCGCTTACGATTAATAAGTCCTTCAACACTTACGATGCTGAATTTCGCAACTTACAAAAGGAAATCGGCGAACTGGCCAAGAAGAAACAAAAGGTGGCCATCGCTTTGGCAGAAAAAACCAAGTATCTGCACGGTATTCCCGACCCGGCGGATCCAATGAAGAAACTCAAACCCGGATTATACGAACTGCGGGATGAAGAAATAGATCTGCAAAGGGTCTTGCGGGATGAAATCAAACAAATCAGGCCCTTGTGGGTCCGCGTACTCGCCAACTCCGATTTGTTGCTCCAACGAAGACGGCGGTTGGAAACGAGGGTTAGGGAGTTGGATGCCATTTTATCTCTAGGGAGAAACTGAAAGCTTACAGAGTCAAATTTAAACAGTGAAAAGACATCCCTGTAAAAGGGTATGAAGTTTAGTAGAAATACGATAACCTTGTAAAATGGAATGAATGAGGAATTAACTAATCCAAAAATTCCCCTGAAAGAGAAATATTTCAGGATTTCACCATTCAATTCCAAAAATTGAGGTTGACATTTTTTTTGCTTCGGGCAATATCCCGCTCCTCAAATCTTTCGGGGGAAAGATCGCGCTTTATATTCAAGGCGTATCTTGGAAGCGGGAGGCGAGCCCATACAAACCGCTTCCGTTGTTGTAGTACGCTTAAAGAGGGCAGGTTACCATGAATACGATGGGCAAGATTCTAGTTTTTCTCGTGCTTGTATTTGCCCTGGTAATCGGTGGCTTACAAATTGTTGTGGAATTTACCCGCAAGAATTGGAAAGAAGCCTATGAGCAATTAAAGCGCGACCGGGAAGTGCTCATCGCCAATTACAACACCACCAAGGAAACCATGCAGAAACGGCATTTGGAAAATGTCACGTTGCACCAAAAAGTCAATGATTTAAAGAATCAGTTCGCGGACGCGAAAAAAGATTACCAACAAAAAGTCGGCAATCTGGACGGCAAAATGCAAACGGCCAAGGTCAACCAAGATCAATTGGCCACCACTTCCCTTCAGTTTGAAGAAACACTCAAAACATTGCGTCAGGAAGTTTCCGCACTGAAGAAAGTTATCGAACGAAAAGACACGATGCTGGTTAAACTGGATGAGGAAAAGGACAAGAATTTCCAAATTGCCATCCGCGCTCAAAACGAGAATAACGCCACGCAAGACCGCAACCGGCAATTGCTCAAGCGGATCCAGGAACTGGAATTACGGATTGCCCGCATGCAAACTTCGGGGAGTGATGGGGCTCCTTCGAAGGCTAACGTTCGCAATAGCTCTAAACCCAATCCACCGCCGCAATACGTCAAAGGCATAATCGAAAAGGTGGATGCCACCGACAAAAGCTTCGTTCAAATTTCCATTGGCAGCGATGCGGGGTTAAGGGTCAACAATACCCTGGAAGCCTATCGCTTGCGGCCACGGCCCCAATACCTGGGCATGATTCGCATTGTGGAAGTGGAACCCCACAAAGCCGTCGGCCGATTGATTCGCTCCGGCGATATCTACGCCACACAACCGTCTCTCCGGGTGGGAGATGAAGTGGCCAGCAAAATTATGGCACGCTAAGTTTGGTTTTATTTTCATCAGCGAGAGTAATAAACATGGGTCGGAATCTTCCAGTCGACAAAAAAGTTAAGGCCAAAAATGATGCCTACACGGGTATGTTGGTGATTTCCTTTCTGGCTTTAGTGGCCGGCTGCATCCTGCTGTTTTTAGATTTCCAACGATACGACTACCAAACAAAAGCTCCAAAGGTTCAGGAAGTATCGCCGTTGGATTTTTCCGGCGGTGGGGATGAAGGCGGTAAAGCAAAAGACAAACAACAGCAGCAATAAAGTACACTCACTCCCATTTCCGATTTTCCAATTCGGACTCCATTAAGTATTTATTTGCAAGAGTCGGAATTCGTGGTACATTTCAATTCTTAATTACCATCAGTCTCCAAATAATTATTTAATGATGTACTTGCGACCTCATTACCTACTTCCATTCCTGCTTTTGCTGGGGTGTGGGACCGAACAACATGTCGAAAGCGAAAGTGAAGCCCATCTCAAAAAACTTGCCGTGGGATATGGCCGCTACATCCGCAAATACGGCAAAACTCCGCGCAATGGGAAAGCCCTCAAGGATTTTCTGAAGACTTTGAAAAAGGAAAAATCAGCAGCCTTGATTGTGGATAACGTTGAGAAGTTATTTCATTCTCCACGCGATAATCAACCCTACGTTGTGAATTATGGTTTAAAGCAACAAGGGATTCCAAATCCTCATCGCCCGCCTATCATCGCTTACGAAAAACAAGGTAAAAAAGGAAAACGATTAGTTGCTTTTATTACGACGGAAGTACGTGAGGTTGAAGAAGCCGAATTTCAGGAACTACTCAAAGCAAAATGAACATTTGGAGTATCCATGACTTCTCCAAAGAATTATCCTCCCCGCTTGGGTTTTACCCTTATCGAACTCCTTGTAGTCATTGCCATCATTGCGGTGTTGATCGCCCTGCTCCTTCCGGCGGTACAAAAAATACGAGAAGCGGCAGATCGTATCACTTGTTCCAATCAATTACGGCAAATGGCCTTAGCCATTCACGCCCACCACGAAGAGCATTCCCTATTTCCGGGGGGCGGCACTATTCCCTGGGCAGGTCCTTCATTTTCCGACGGCGTTCCGGAAGGTCCCCGCGAACAGGAGTCCGGGTGGGGATATCAAATCCTCCCCTACATCGAACAAATTCCGGTCTATAAGCTCTCCAATCCTTGGACTAAAGGACCCGGAATCTTCTTTTGCCCGGCTCGCCGCGGTCCCACTCTGCGAGCAGATCATTATCTTGGCGATTACTGCAGTGTTACTCCCGCAGATTCGCCTAATTCCTGGGATCAATTCTGGTATGGCAGCATTTGGAGTGTACCCACCGAATCGGATTATCGGGGGATTATTGTCCGCACCGACACCGCAGTATCCAGCATGAAAAATCTCAGGGATGGCATCTCTAACATTCTTATGTTGACGGAAAAGCAAATCCGTCCCTCACGCTATGAGTCGGGAGATTGGCACGATGATCGCGGCTGGAGTGATGGCTGGGATCCGGATGTCGTTCGCTACACCGGGTACCAACCCGGAAAGGACCATGAAGGAGCAACCGGCCACGAAATTGGTTCCGCCCATGAGGCCATCTTCAATGCTGCCATGGGAGATGCATCCGTGCGAACGATCCGCTACGAAATTGATTTATCTCTATTTAATTCCTTGGGGGATCGACAAGATGGGCTGCCGTTAACGGAATGATGACTTCGCGGAAATCAATTTCCAACTCGAAACGGCAATTCTTTGCGGGCCACTCGGCCATCTTCCGCTGTGGATAGATCCCGCACCTGGATGGCAAGAGTATAGTCTCCAGGGGGTAGGCTTCGAGGCACGGCAAAAGTGTAGTTGTTAAAGTAATTATTGCGGGCACTGCAACAAACCAAGGGATGATTTCGGTCCTGAAAATCGTAGTACCAGACGCGATTTCTTTTCTTGTCTAGAATTTCCACGGAACTGGACAGCCGGGTTTCGAAGTAACACCCTTTATGCTTATCCTGCCTTTTCTTGCACCCTAGATTCCGCAGTTGCACATAGACCTGTACCGGTTCGCCCGGCATTTGCGAATTGCCGGCCCGAAAGATATGGTCTTCCGGCAGAGCCTTGAAATCGCCATACCCGTTGATGGATTCGCAGAAACACATGCGGTCGATAACCAGATCAGCCCGGGAGCGCAGGACCAAAAGCAAATTATCCAACTGTTCCTGCAATGTTCTCACTTCCTCCGGACTCAAATCTTCCAACTTCCTCTTAGTCATTTGGGCAATCAACGGGAGCAGGCGAATTTAAATTTCCTGGATAGCCGGATCATATTTCTTGAGATGATCCAATGCGCCATTGGGGCGGTCGTAAATAAAATCTTTCATCGCCAAGACCACCGGCTCTTCGGACTTGGATGCCGGCGGCAAGTTTGGGCCTTCCCCCTTTGCGGTTTTCTTGGCTTTGGTCAAATGGTGAATGGGGGAGATATCGCTAGCCAGAAAAGGGGGCTTGGTTTCATGTTCCTTTGACATGTAGTTGGCTTGGCGTTGATCCTTAGGAGCGGGTGCGTTTGCGTTCTGCCGGTAATTGCGGTAATCGTCCGGCTCCAGCGAAGATTCTTCATCC
>CAZPPD010000321.1:0-6672 GCA_964588185.1 uncultured Alcaligenaceae bacterium
CGGACCGGCGATTGGAGAGTGTCTACCGGAAATCCTCACCAATTCCTGGAAACAGGTTTACATGGTTATCCCCGACGAGCAGCCGATAATTGAGCAAACTCTAATCGAACTCTGCGATCAGGAAAACTGTTGTTTGGTAGTGACCACCGGCGGGACAGGCCCGGCCCTTCGGGATGTCACTCCGGAAGCAACCGAAGCCGTTTGTGACAAATTGTTGGATGGCTTTGGCGAACAAATGCGGGCGGTATCCTTAAAGTTCGTCCCCACGGCAATTTTGTCGCGACAAATTGCAGGCATTCGGGGGAAATCCTTGGTCGTCAATCTTCCCGGAAAACCAAGTGCGATTCGCGATTGCTTGATGGCAGTCTTTCCGGCAATTCCTTACTGCATCGATCTTCTGGAAGGTCCTTACCTGACTACCAATGAAGGCGTAGTGAAAGCTTTCCGGCCGAAGAAGAAATAATTTCTTGAAGGATAGTTTAAAAATGATCCAAAAGATCATCTCCGGCGGCCAGACGGGTGTGGACCGGGCTGCCTTGGATGTAGCGATAGATCTTAATATTCCTTGTGGGGGTTGGTGTCCTAGGGGGAGATTGGCGGAAGACGGGGTTATTGATCAGAAATATCAACTTCAGGAAACAGCATCTAGGAAATACCCGATTCGAACCGAAATGAATGTTCTCGTCTCCGATGCCACTTTAATTCTTACACGTGGAAAACCCGACCGTGGAACAGGCTTAACTTTGCGGTTGGCAAAGCTACACAACAAGCCTTATTGGGTCATTAATCTCGATAATAATGAAATAGCTCCCGACAAACTTTGGGCAGAAATGGATTTCAAATCCATAAAAGAACTTAATATTGCCGGTCCAAGGGAAAGCTCGAAGGAAGGTATCTACAAGGAAGCTTATGGATACTTGCACCAACTATTTTCTCAATGGAAAAGGTCAGGAAATGGGTTGTAGGATTCTACTACTCTCGATTGCGTATCCAAAATTTAGTACCATGGGAAAGAAGGAGTTAATTTAGGATTCCGGTAAAGAGAAGAACGATCGTTGAAGATGAATAAAATTGTCAAAATCCCAGACCACAACCTGAAATCGGATGAGAAAGATCTTCTTGCTAACCTACCAATCATAGCGGTTGACATGCCAATTTTGTATGAAGATGAGGGGCAAGACGAGGTGGGCGAAACCGATATCCACTGGCGCTGTTGTGAGATACTCCGTTGTGGTTTGGAGGCTCACCTTTCCCCAGAGTACCGAGTCTTTGCGGATTTGAACTTGTATTACCATCCAGTCGACCGCTGGGCCTATGTATCGCCGGATACCCTCGCGGTGAAGCCGGACAAACCATTGCCGGAGATCGTTACTTCCTACAGAATCAATGAAAGTGGCCCGAGGCCGGAAATTATCATCGAAGTGCTTTCGAAGCGCTCTGCCCAGCAACAGGATTTAACCACCAAACCGGAGATATATGCCGACCAAAAGATTCCGGAATACATCCTGGTAGATGTGACGGGGATGTATCTCGACCAAAAGCTGGTTTTAAAGACCCTCCAGGAAGATTCGACTTGGATTAATTCTCCCGATCAGGGCAACGGGGTAACCAGTGCTCTCGGATTTCAATTAAAAATCGAAGAAGATGGTATGATCCGGGTTTTCAACGCTGAAACTGAAGAAGGTTATCCCCGACCGGATGAAGCTTATGTGGAAAAGCAAAAAGCCGAAGAAAAAATCCGCCAACTGGAGGCAGAAATTAAACGTCTTAAAGAAATTCGTTCTTAACTGAAATCTGAAAACTGAAAACTAAATCTTTTGCATGACCAAGAAACTATACATCGAAACTGTCGGTTGTCAGATGAACGTGCTCGATAGCGAGTTAGTAGTGGGAACTCTACGCCGCCAAGGTTATGAGTTGGTTTACTCCCCCAAACAAGCCGACGTTATCCTGTACAACACCTGCAGTGTCCGCCAGCATGCGGAGGATAAGATCTATAGTTCCTTGGGCAGGATTCGCGGTCATAAAGAAGCCTACCCGGACAAGATCATCGGCGTACTAGGTTGCATGGCTCAGAAAGATCAGGAAATTATCAAACGCCGTGCTCCTCATGTTGACATTATCTGCGGCACCGGTCAGCTCTCGCAATTGCCAAGTTTGATTGCCGACGTCAAGAAAACCGGCAAGCTACAACTGGCCCTTAGTCTTGATCGGAAGCAATCGCGCCATGAGGTCGAAAGTAGTTTTGAAAGCTATGATCCGATGCGCGATCCCAGTATGCGGCCTTCGCCTTTTCAAGCCTATGTTCGCATTATGATTGGCTGCGATAAATTTTGCACTTATTGTATTGTTCCCAGCGTTCGCGGACCGGAACAAAGCCGCCACCCTGAACATATCGCTGCTGAAGTTCGACAGCTTGCTGAGGAAGGTTGCCGGGAGATAACCTTTCTGGGTCAAACCGTGAATAGTTATAAATACGACATGGGGGATGGCCGCAAGGTAACCTTGGCAGATTTGTTATATAAGGTGCATGGTACTGTTGTCATTGACCGCATTAAGTTTGTAACCAATTTTCCCAAAGATATGGGCGATGAATTACTGGACGCGGTCCAGGATTTACCGAAGGTCTCCAAATATCTCCATGTTCCGGTTCAATCGGGCTGTAATGATATTCTTAAACGTATGAAGCGGTTATATACCGTGGAATATTACAATGACATGTTACAACGGTGCCGCGAGCGGATTTCCGATGTTGCCATTAGCAGCGATTTCATTGTGGGTTTTTCCGGGGAAACAGAAAAGTCATTCCAGCGGAGTTGTGAGTTGGTTCGCACGGCAAATTTCAAGAATAGTTTTATCTTCAAGTATAGTCCCCGGCCCGGAACCAAAGGATTTGACTTATATCCCGATGATATTCCCGAAGAAACTAAAAAACGCCGCAATAATGATTTGCTGGCAATCCAGAATTCAGTTAGTTTAGCCGGGCATCAAAAGTTGGTTGGCAAAACGTTTGATGTATTGGTGGAAGGTCCGAGTAAAAATGCTCGCAAGCAGGAAAACTCTAATAATGAACCAATGCAATTGATGGGACGAACCCATGCTGATCACATTGCAGTTTTTGACGGCAACCCGAGGCTTATTGGCAAGATTATCCCGGTCAAGGTAGAAGAGGCGACCGCATTTACGTTGTTTGGAACCGTGGTAACAAGTGAAAGCATTGGCGTCGAGGGAAACTTGGATTCCCGGGCAACTCAAATCCCAAATCCTCTGGCAGAAGAACCTGCAAACACATTTCGCAAAAGCTTGCCACTGGTTTGAGGTTAATGCTTGTAATGCAAGCGGCCGCGACTGTCGCATTCAAACTGATAAATGTCCCAACGTTGCGATCTTGACCGTTGTCGCTCAAGTCGCTGAGCGATGATAGCTTTTTTTCCATCCGTGCGGACGTTGATCATCCCGTAATTTGCAACCGACCGTTGAATGATGCTGAGATGCTCGTCCAATCGGTCCTCGGCCTCGGTCTTCTCCACTTCTGTTGCTTCCGGGTCTTGAATGATTTTGGTTTCCCGATCAATATTCTCGCGAAGCTCCCGGCGGACCTGGTTTGGATGCTTGATATGTTCATTTCCGGACCGGGCTAGTTCAGTGGAAAAAATCAGCGGCCGTTCCGAGCGGCTAAACTTACCAATCAGGCCCAGGGTATCCGGCCGGGGATGCGAATGCGGTTCACTGTCGCCGCTGGAAACGATGGTAACCAGCGGATTGGTAGCTTGGAGGAAACTGGGAGATACTTCAGAACTGCCGTGATGGCAAGCCTTAGCGATGTCCACCTGGAAATGTTTGCTTCCCTCTTTGATCAGCAGTTCCATCTCGGCAGGCCAAAAGACCGACGATATCTTCGACTCGACCGGAATCAACCGCCTTTTTCAACATGTTGGGATAAAAGCGTCTGCCCCGGCGGGCCTTGGTGTCAGTGATCTTTTTCAGCTGTTCCTTGGTCTGAACCAAACCGGTAAGGTAGGTATTTCGGCCAACCTTCTTTTTGGTCCCCAGGGTGCTTTTGCCGTTTGACATCTGCTCGACAATGGAGTTGTGGTAAAGAGTCCTCACATGGACTTTTTCATGCTCAAAAAGATCACTGAACCCAAGGTAGTGATCTTTGTCCGGATGGGTTATGACAAATGATTCAAAGGTATAGTCGTTTTTGAATTTCCCAAAACGCCAGCGGAGGAAGCGGTACATGTTATCCCCTTCCCCCGCGTCAATGATAATGCTTTTGTCTTCTGGAGTTTGAATGTGGCAGCCGTCCCCTTGGCCAATGTCGACAAAGTTCACCTCCAGGATTGGATTTTCCTGCAGACTCTCCTTTCGCACCCAACCATTGCGGCCTCGGGAGCGAATGAACACCCAATTCCCTTCGTTCCTTTTGACTTGCGTCCAATCTCCCCATAACAGTTGATTAAGGGGGGTCTTACCTCTCTTGGAAGAGTCAGAACCCCTGGTTTCATACTGAACAGCAAAAGGGTAGCTGACATACCGGGTGTCATTGCTGGGCATTGGAAGAACTCTTATTTACCGTTTGGCATTTCCATTTTCTTCACCGGACCTAAAGCCAAAGTCGTAACCTGGTTCACCGGGTATTTATCCAAAACCAGGCGTATCTTGTCCACAGTCACCTCATCGAATAATCGCAACTCGTCATCCAGCGAGCGGTAGGTTTTCAGGTAGGTCCAAGTTCCGCCGATGGCTTGCATTCGGCCCATGGGACGTTCGCTACTTCGAACCAAACGAGCCAGGACCTTGTTTTTGGCTTGTTGCAATTCTTCCTGGGTAACTCCATCCTGTTGCAGTTGGTTGAGCAAACGTTGGATGATCTCCAGATTCCCCTGAGCCCTGTCAGGAGCGCAACTGTACATGGTGTAGAAGGCCCCGGTGCCTTGGTATTCATGGAAACTCATGTCCGCCGAATCCACCAAACCGGGATCGACCAACGCCCAATATAAGCGGCTCCCCGAATCGTCGCCGAAGATCATGGCAAGAATATTGGCGGCATAGCAGAGTTCCGATTCGACCGGAGGACCGCCGGACATCATAATGACATGTTCCTGGAATACCTTCTCCTTGGTGATGACCTTAAACTCCCCCGAACCCCTGGTTTCTTCCACCCCTTCCCGGTCGGTAATCCCTTTGGTCCACGAACCGCAATGGTTATCAATCAGTCCCAAGAAAATATCCCAATCATAATTGCCGGCAATGGCAACGGTGATATTGGAAGGTACGTAACGGCGCTCAAAATATTCCTGCATTTGTTCGCGCTTTAGCTTGGTAATGCTGTCGGGAGTGCCCAAGATACTTTTGCCCAGGGCGTGTTTGGCGAAATAAACTTGTTTGATGGTGTCGTAGGCTACAAACATGGGCTGGTCATCATACATGCCGATTTCTTCGATGATGACTCCCTTCTCCATCTGGAAGTCCTCTTCGCGAAGACTGGGGCGGAGAATATCAGAGAGAATATCAACCGCTTGGGGTATGTACTCGGGCAGAATTGCAGCATAGAAGACGGTGTTCTCCTCGCTGGTGAAGGCATTATAGTTAGCGCCAATGGCATCAAAATCCCGGTTCACGTCGAAGGCGGTTCTCCGAGGGGTTCCTTTGAAAACCATGTGTTCCAGGAAGTGGGTAACGCCGGAAACATCATCGGTCTCATCTCGCGAACCGGTCCGCACCCAGAAGCCTAGAGCCGCCGAGCGAGCAGAAGGACTTGGTTCTCCGATGATTTGTAATCCGTTATCTAGAATGTGGCTTTGAAAAGACACGTATTAAGCTCCGTAGAAGGTGATTATGATTAGTTTGTTGATTGTATTTTCAGGAGTTCCAAATTTCAGTTTAGTCAAAATGATATCAACATTTCCGGAGTGAATTCTGATTCAAATAAAACCTGTGGCATTTATCGCCCTGATAGGGCAACAACAGGATAGCCCAGGGCAGGGCGAGTCCAGCTTCCAGTGGGCAGGATTCGCCAGAGTTCAAGATGTAGTTTCCAATGCTTTTGGTCCCAAGGTAACCAATGTCAAATCCTTGGGCGGATAATTGCGGGCGTATTTAACGATCGTTTCGGGAGTCAAATCATTCACTGCATTTTGAATTTCCTCAAGCGTCCGAACCCGTCCCAAGTAATACCAATCGGAAGCCAAAGCCCCCGCACGGGCCGAAGTTGATTCTTCTTGCATGATCAATGAGGATTTCAGTCCAGCTTTGACGCGATTGACTTCGTCCTCTTCGATTCCCTCCTGTAAGCGATTCAGTTCGCTCAGCGTAACATCCAATGTTTCCTGGGCTCGGTCGTTGGTGGTCCCGGCGTAGCAAACAAAAGCGGCGAAATCCTTTAATGTTTGGTAGGAGGCAAAAACGGAGTAACACAGGCCTCGTTTTTCCCGCACTTCTGTAAACAGCCTCCCGCTCATTCCCCCGCTTAGGACTTGGACGGCCCCGTGAGCATTGTAATAGTCGGCATGGCCAAACGGAACACTGGGATAAGCCATGGCAATTTGGGTTTGGGTAGTATCTTTTTCCAAATGGGAAGTGCCGCCTTCTGCCTCCTTCAAGGGTAAGTTCGGCAAATCCGTTCCCTTCCAATCACCAAACAGCTTCTCGATCTGATTGCGTAAGGGC
>CAZPPD010000322.1:0-6669 GCA_964588185.1 uncultured Alcaligenaceae bacterium
GGAATCTCGGAGATCACCCGGAACTAATTGGAATCTATCTTTTTCCAATAGTGGCAATAAGGATTCCCCGCCGAACAATAAGTTATCGAAAACTGTGACAGAATGTCCCATATTCCACAAATGATGTGACAGAACCGAACCGATATATCCGGCTCCGCCTATAATTAATACTTTCATTTGGTAACTCCCATTAGGATTTAACAACTTCGGGAACCTCTACCGGTTCGGGAGGTAGAAATTTATCCCGCTTTTCTTCAAATATTTCGGATGCCCTTTCGTAATCTCCGGGGCGGCCAATATCCAACCAAATATTTTCGGAAAGATATACTTTGACATTGCGCTTAGCTTGAATAAGCCAATTCACCACCGTGGGAAAATCAATATATTGGCCGGGCTCAAATAAGTTTAAAACGGACTTATTAAAGATATATATCCCCATCGAAACGTCATAAGGCAGGGATGGTTTCTCTCGATAACCGGTTACCTCCAGGGAACCGTCGAAATCAATAACGCCAAAATCAACTTAGGCATTGCAGCGATGAGTGGCGATTGTTAAATCCGCACTTGATTGCAGATGATAGTCGAAAATCCAGTCGTATCGTAACGTGGTAAGTACGTCCCCATTCATCACCAGGAAGTTTTCCGGAAGATCATCAATCAAGGCCAAGGGACCCACAGTTCCCAAAGGTTTCTTTTCTCGGGAATAGTCGATTTGGATTCCAAAGCGGCCGCCATCTCCAAAATAGGATTGGATTAGTTCGGCAAGGTGGCCAACCGCCATGGTCACCCGGGTGTACCCTGCCCTCTTTAATTGGCGGATAACGACTTCCAGAATGGGCATATTGCTGATTGGCACCAGGGGCTTGGGAAAGGTGACGGTGTAAGGAGCGAGTCGACGTCCTTTACCGCCGGCAAGTATGACAGCGCGCATGATGTAAACCTCGAGTAGTTAGCTGCACATAAATGGATCCGCGATCCATTCCTGGGGGCGAAGTTGGGGAGAACGAAAAGGGGGAAATCCGTTTGTCTTAAATCAAACTTCTTTCACCTTGATTCCTGCTATAATCCCCACTGATTTTTCCTTAGCGGGAATTTTCCTTACAAAGTGACTTTTTTAACCCATTGTTGGAGACAAGGCCGGTTCGGAATACAACCAACCCGGGTGAGTCCTGCGTTTCCTAGAGGAGGCTCTGGAAAGCGCTGACCGATAAATCTGCTCCAAGATCTTAATATTGGTTTCCGGGGTATATTTTTCGAGGAACTCCTTTCGAGCTTTTTGCCGCATCAGTTGTAACCGCTCTTCGCCGGCATACATGGCCAGGGCTTTTTCCGCCAAGTCCGCCGGGTTTCCGGATTCGAACACATAGCCGGTTTCTCCGTCTTGAACGATTTCAGCCATGGACCCCAATCGAGAAGTCAAAATAGGAGTTCCCGAAGAAAGGGATTCCACCAGCACCCGGGGGAATCCTTCGTAATTCTCCGAGGGCATTACTAAAAATTTCGCTTTCGCCAAATAGGGTTCGATTTTATCCACCCAGGTGAACCACTTGATTGCCGGATTCTTGGCTACGGCTTTATGGACAAGTTCCTCTTCAGGACCTTTGCCGACAATCGTTAAGGGAATTCGTTCCCCTATGATTTCCCAGGCGGACAAAAGGACTTTTATACCTTTTTCAAAAGACAGCCGGCCTAGAAACAAGGCGAAGTTTCCATCCCCCGGAGCAAATCCCGGATCTTCGTAGTTGAAGTTGGGTTTTATGTGAATTTTTTGGGATGGCAGACCCCCTTCAATAAATCGCGAGCGACCAAATTCCGACAAAGCAATGTAGGCATCCACCGCTCGTCTGTAGGTCCCCAACAACCGATGAGCAAACAAGGTTCCTGCCACCACCGCACTTGCTCCGCGATTATTCCGGTAGCATTTATGTTTCACGGCAGGCAGAGGAAGCAACTTGCATTTGCAATCCTCGCAAACTTTTCCATCTCGGAAAAAAACTGCATTCGGGCACAGAAGCCGATAGTTATGCAGAGTTTGCACGACTGCCGCTCCCGCGTTGCGGGCCGCATAGTAACCCGCCGGAGAAATCTGCGGCATGGTGTTGTGAAAGTGGACCACGTCAATCTCATGTTGGCGGACCAAGTTACCGATCTGGTTGGCAATTTTGCGATTCCAAACGGTTTCCCAAGCTAAGCGCAATCTACCCCTGTGCTCATTAATGTCGTCGTTATGTACCGAGAACTGAATCACCTCGTGGCCGTTCGAACGTAGTAACTTCGTCTCATCGGCAAAGACCCGATCTTCGCCCCCAGGCATGCGATAAAAGTTATGACAAGCCAGAATTTTCATTGCTTGGCTCCTTGCAATTGACCGGCGGTTTTTGGTTGAGCAGACTCTTTCTTCAAGGTTCTTGCCAACCACTGGCGAAGTCGAGGAGCCCAGGAATACCAACCTGCCAACTTCGCCGCCAAGGTGGCACTACTATCCCAGGAGAAGACATTAAATCGGCCCCACTGGTAAACAGAAGTTCCCGGGTCTACCAAAACGCTGTCCGTAGTCAGACCGCAGGTGACTCCTACCTCTTCTGCTGCTGCGACTAAGTCCTCCCTGGTAAAGCCGGCATGAATAGTCCCATAAGGAAAAGCGAAGGTCGGATTTTCAATCCCAAAGCGATCTCGCAGAATGTGAACATTCAGTTTCAGGTCATCCCGGAATGCCTCAGGTCTTCCTCGAAAATCTTCATGGCTATGGGTGTGAGCACCCAACTCTACCAATCCACTCGCCATCATCTCCCGGCATTGGTCCGTTGTCAGCGGCCGGTAACTCTGAGGAGCTACTCGTCCTTCCAGGGCAACTCCCCAATCATCAAATGGAAAAGCGGACTCACTATCCACATATGCAGTGTTGAGAAAAATTGTGGCCGGGATGTTGAGGTCCCGCAAAACCGGCCAGGCATTTTCAAAAACCGACTCGTAACCGTCGTCAAAAGTAACCACCACAGTCCGGTCCGGAAACGGCTGCCCGGAGGCATGATGCTCCAATGCTTTGGTTAACTGCCAAAATTGAAAACCCCGCTTAAGCAACCCGGTAAGTTGTTCTCGAAACCGGTGGGGCGGGACATTATGCAAGGGCTTCGGCACAACTTCAGGTTCCGGAGCTATTCGGTGGTAAGTTATCAGTCCCAGCCTTTTTCCCGCTCGGCTACCAAATAGAAACCTCAACAGCACTCCTAATCTTCCCGCGCAGCGCATTCCCAGGTTTTCTGCGACTAATCGCCAAGCCGGTTTGGCAGAAGCAAAGCGTTCAGAAGGTTCCATTGTTTTTCTCAGTAAATTGCGGTTTTTATAGCTGCCAACAAATTACCCGAAGCATAACTAGGGGTAAGATGTTCCACTGCCTGTTGGGCAGACACCCTCATTTCATTTAGTTTCTCCACGGGAGTGGAGAATATCTCATCCAACTTTTTGCCGATCTCACCAGGAACATCGGGACGAAATCTCCACCCGGTCTGACCGTCGACACAAAGGTCTTCCACAGCTTGGGAGTATTCGCTACCTACGACTGGAAGTCCGGAAGCCATGGCCTCATTTACTACAAGTCCCCACTCGTCTGCTAAAGTCGGAAAAACCAGGATACCCGAGGTTGCGTAAAACTGCTGGACTTCATCGAAATTGCAATTCCCCAGTAACCGCAGATGCAAATTTTCAGGCAGGTGCAATTTCCTCATCTGCTCTTCCAATGGGCCGCCGCCTACTACGTTGAACTCCACCACCTGCTGAGGATTATTGGTTGCCCATTGCCGCAACGATTCAGTAAATGGCAAAATGCCTTTGCGTTCCGTAAGCTGGCCAACAAATAGGAGTCGATACGCCTGGCTGGAATCGCGGCGGGCCAGTCCGTTGGCAACAGAAATCGGGGATGCCACATAAGGGACATGAAAAATCCGATTCTTGTTTACTCCAAAGCTAGCCACGTACCGTTGACAGCTACTCCCATTCACCGTTACACAATTGGCATTATTGAGTAGCCATTTTCGCAATTGGTAGCGGTGCCAACCACGGCCTTGCTCGGTGTGCTCGGACATATTGGTGGTGATAACCAAGCCGACCTTTTTGGAGGTGCCTGCGAGCAAGGCACATTGCAATGTCCGAAATCCCAACTCCTGAGAAATAACCACATCCGGCCGCAACTTTTGTAACGTAGGCACCGTGTCCCAAGGAATATGTATAAACAATGAGTCGGTAAAACCGGCTTCATGTTGCCACGGCCTATGCAAGGTCACTGTCTTTTGCACCTGGACATCCAAACTTCCCCATTCCGGTTTCCAACCTCGATTCCTTTCCATGGCGGTCGAAATCAGGATGGTTAATTTGCGAACTCTTCTGGCGAGATCCTCGTAAATCGGCAATTCGTAAGGAGCAAGAAAGTTCGTCAACATCACCGCATGGATGTCTAAAAATTCCTTATGCTTGCCATTTCGAGAGGTGCTTTGGGATATATTCATGCAGCACTCCCGCCATTTTGTACCAGGTGTTTTTCCTGACGGTCCATGTTCATAGGCCGCCAGAACAAAGCAATCAAAAACAAAACCGTATTGCAATCAGGAATCGGGTTCATCATCACCGGATCTGCAATCCCACCTACAACTACCAGGGTGATGATGATGTCCGGGAGCATACTGGGGCGAATGAAGATGCTCGCGATCAGGTTAAACATCATGCCGAGCAGTAATATGCCGGCAATAACTCCTCCCCCTAACATGACATTTAATACAAGATTGTGAGCGTGGTGAGTCGGCATTTCCACGAAGTCTTTCATGATAAAACGAGCACATCCATGACCGAATCCGAAGAACCAGGAGGAACTAAGTTTATTCAGGACAAAACCCCAGATCTCGTTGCGTCCGGTCATGGTGTATATTTCCTCTGCACTTCCGGACCGAGAAAACTTGGAAAGAAGGTTGGAGACTCCCGGCAAATCCAACAAACCCAGGTTTGACAGTAAAAGAATACTGCAGAGTCCCAGAACTCCAAGAACTACACCACTCAGCACAGCCGACTTAGATCGATGCCAAAATAAAACGCCGGAAGCAGCAATAAAAGCAATCATGCCGGTACGGCTATCCGTCGCCTTTAAAGTGATCAAAGCTAGTCCAAAGAGAAGAATAAACATCCACCAGCGGAGGTAGCCTTTCATAATGGCGATAATAAAAATCACTCCTGCCAAAGCAGCTTGCCGCCCGGTTCCATTGGGATGATTGAGGCCGCCAAAGCGTTCCACTGTCATGGCACCGGGTAGTTTTTCCGTTGCCCGTCCGAGATTGGGAACAAAGTAGTAGTAATACCAGCACCCAATCAGGTAAATGACCATTGAGGCAATCAAACAATAGAGTACCCAGCGAGAACTAAGGTTTGTTAAAACCGCAGGAGCAAAAAGTAAAATACACAAGTAAGCCCAGGTCGCAGTGGCTGCATATACTTTGTTGACAGCAAATGGGATGGTAAAAATCGCCCAGATACCAAATAGCAATGCTAAGATTCCCGGGAACGAGAACAGGTAATCCTTTGTCTTCGGCAAGAAAACCAAACCATACAAGCCGCAGGCACCGCACATCAACAGGCGAAGGAGAATCTGCCAGTCCACAGAGAATTGCTCTGCATCGGATCCTCGCAAGACTGCTTCATTAATAAAGGTGACACCTACCAGTAATGCGCCGGCAACTAATGCCGGTGCCGTAACCAGCACGCGGTCCGCAATGACCTCCGTTGAATTCCCCAAAATTTTCGAGTCGGCAGTGCTCACCGTTGCACCTGCTCCCAGGTAATCATCACTCTGAGGTGATGGGAATCATTTTCTGGAACGAATATCCGCGACGATTGCTCCAACAATAATCAGTCCGATCACCCCTTGACCTATGACAGCAGCAACCGGAATGCTCATAATTTTCCAATGGGGGTACATAAAGTAGACACAAATCAACATCACGGCCGTACTAACAAACCGGGACCAAACTCCAACCACCGGCTTTCCTCTTCCTCGTAAATATCCTTCAGCTACCTCAACTGCCCCCAACATGGCGAAGTTTGGTAACAGTGCCAAGGCGAAGGGAATGGTTCCCAAAAAGCGGTCCCCATACACGAATGTAATCAAAGGACCTAGAATCAAAGCATAAATCCCGGCACAAATCGCTTGAAATACCAGAACTCCAACTATCGAGATGCCGAGTTTCCGGTAGCTCAAATAATTATCCGGGTTGGCACCGGCATTAAAAGAAAACAAAGCCAAAGCTGTTGGTGCCACAAAGACTAGGGCCGCAGCAGGTACTGCCGTGGCGTAGTAACCTTGTTGAGTAAAATCTGCCAGCCATAAGACCAGAAATAGGTGGAGGCGACTAAACAAATCCGCGGCAACCTGGGCAAAGGCGTAGGGCTTGCCTTGGTTAAGTACGCTCCAAGAAGAAGGCCAGGCCGGATTCAAGCACCTTCTTTCGGAATTTGGCAGAATGCTACCTAATGCTCCTAACAATGGTGCTGTGACAGCCAAAATACATATCCACACCAGGGATCTACTTCCCGTCCACCAAAAGACCGACAACAAAAATGGGAACAGGACCGAAGCTAGAACCCGATTCCAGTTATAGCTGGTGAACTTTGCACTGCCGTGATCCACCG
>CAZPPD010000323.1:0-6642 GCA_964588185.1 uncultured Alcaligenaceae bacterium
CGAAACACGGCACCTTCGTTTTGACATTTGTGGTAAAACTAATTTTTTTATTTCACCTCAAACATAAACAACAAAACAGTTCACTGCAGACGTTTTTCGATGAACGTCATTCAAAATTACACCCGAATCGGCCAGTTGAATTCTGAGCCCAATGAGGTGTGGGAAATTGTACAAAGGGGGTACAAATTAGTAGACAGTTTTGCGAAAAGATAGGTTCACAAAAAATTGTAAAATTCTGTTCCTTTGATCCCCACCGAGACGAATATTGTTCATAAAGATTGTGAGCACTAACCGTGCCAAAAGATGACAAAATAGGTCAATAAGCTACAAGTTATTCTTTACAAACTACTAACACCATTTCCCCTTATAGTAAGTGAAAAAAGTCACAAAGTGGAAAATGGGTTTGCTGTTTTCTGCAACAGGATGTATGTAGCAAATTAATTCACTAAACAGTTTTTTGAAAACTGAAAGTTCTGAAATATCAAGCATTTATAACGCAGTAGATTATCGGAGGTTTTTTGCCAACTCTACTGTGTATTCCTATCAGGACGAAATGGACCTTATTATGGTTGCTATTTTTCGAGTATTTTTTTTACTAAGCCTTCCACATCTCCGAATTCAAAGTCCAAAGTGTTATCAAAAGTCATCTTTTTCGTGGAACTCTTAATTAATTTGGCATCGGGACCAACCAATTTGTTCTCGGTATTAAAAACCATGACCGCCGGGGGGCCAATAAAATCAAATTCCTCAAGGTAGTCTTGGTTACTATCCCAATAGTAGTTGGCAAAAGCAGCTTTTTTTTCCTTTAGGAAGGCTTTGGCTTTCATGGTATCTACCGGTTCAGCGAACTGTGGAACTGCCAAGGAAATACATACTACTTCATTGCCCGCATACTTCTTGTCCAGGTCAACCAATCCGGAAAACATATTCTTGCTGGGGATGTTCCAAGTCCCCCATACATACACCACTACCACTTTTCCTTGGTTTTCGGAAATCTTCTCGTGAAGTTTAGCTGAATCGATTCCCGCCACGTCCACCGAAACGGATTTTCCTGATTTAGAATTCCCATCTGAAATTACTATCTTGGGTTTCTTGGGGGCTTGTTTCTTTGGCGCAGCAGATTGCCCGCATCCCCACAAAAAAATTGCGGAGAACAGGAAAACGGATATTTTGACTTTCTTGCTCATGGAAAACCTCGGTGTATCTTCGAAAGCTAAATTCAATTTAATTACTGATGTTTTGGCAGATCCCAATTAGTAGTTGAACTCGCCAGAAATCAGCCGCCTAAATCTACCGCTCTGAATTTTGGTAGTTCACCAATCCGGCAGTATTTTTACTTAGGAAGCAGTTTCACGACCAATTTTTCCACATCCTCGTAGGTGTAGGGGAAATCTTGCATCGTGTCGTCAAACCGCCGGGCTTTTTTGGTGATGGTGTTGCCGTTTTCGTTTTTAAACTTCCACTCAAACTCCGGTTGCTTTCCATCCGGACCGTACACGATGACAACCGGCGGGCCCAGATCGATGGAAAATGCATCCGCCCAATACGTTTCGTCGTTCCAGTAGAAATTGGAAAAGTTTGCCTTCTTCGCCCGCAAAAACTCCAAGGCATTTTTCACGAGGTCTTTCTCATTGTCTGCCGGCAAGCACAGGGACATACACACGAGGCCTTGGTCGCCATATTTCTCGTGCAACTCCACCAGGTGAGGAAATTCCTTTTTACATGGAGCACACCAATTAGCCCATAGATCCAGAACAACTACTTTGCCTTTGTGGGAAGCAATTTCTTTCTCTAATCCTTCTTCATCAATGGGCCGGATAGTGATTTTGGAATCAGCGGACTTTGTCTTGCCGGTATTATCTTTGTTTCCATCCGGCTTTTTTGAGATGCCCTTCTGCGCCGTATTATCTTTCGTGCTGATGTCGTCTTTCTTCCCGGAGCTTGTCTTTTGCTTTTTATTGCTAATTTGGCCGCAGCCATGCAGAACGAATCCAAAAACAACAACAAACACGAGAACAGAAAAAACCCTTGGGGGATAATTTGTCTTCATTGTCTCATCTCCCGAACTAATTCCTTTCCAATCCCACTTCCTACCACTTGGTAGACGCGAAGGGACTCTACAGATTCGAATTAGGGATAATCATAGCGATTCTTGGTTTAGAACCTAGCGAGCGATCCGAATTGGTGTATTTCCGTCGGATAATGAAGCGGTATGGGATATGACAAACAGGACAATATTGGTGGAATCTCCCAATTATTCCCCCAAAGAATTTCAAAAATCCAAAATTCTTCGCAATTAGACTCTACCCACCACACCATTTCAGGAAATGCTTTGGAGGACGGAACTTCCAATGGAACCGGAGAGGACCAAGCAATGCGGAGAATCTTTTATTTTGGTATTCTGCTGTTGGCAGGCTGTCAGAACATTCGCGGACCACTAGAATATCGCCAACCTGTGCGCGTGGATGATCCTTTACTATCCATTTCGGAACAAAAACGATTGGGAAGAGAGCGATTAGCTCTTCCGGATGAATCTTTTGAAGTTGGTCCAAAATCCGGATTTGCTAGTGATTTTGGCGGCACAAGATAACCATGCGACCAGGGTTGAAACCTGAGGTCTACAATGGTGCGACAATTCTTTCTATTCTTCTGTTTGGTGCTTCTTTCCGGTTGCTGCATTCCCGAACAACGCAATGCTATGCGGATGTTGCCGGAAGATTTTGAACCGCAAAGCTACGACAAATTATTGTTCCGAATTCGCAGCCAAGTTACCTTGGCTACCGAAGCCTTCTACAAAGATGATTGGATTCAGCTGGAAGATGTGGCTAAAGCATTGGAACAAACTTCTCGCTTTTTGGTAAAAGCCAAGGAACCACCGGAACAAATGAAAACGGTGCTAGCCAAGCAAAGTAAAATTTTGGCCCAGGAAGCAAAAGAGCTGCGAAATGCAGCGCATAATAAAGATGTTGATACTATCCAAGCGAGTCTGCAATCCATCCATAAAAATGTTCGGTCCCTTCACAATGGGAGCGATTAAATAGATTCCTGGATTCCCAAGGATTCAGCCAAGCAAATAATCAATCGGAGGAAATTAAATTTGACCACTGGAGAAATCGCCATGCTGCCGATCCCATTTTGGTTTCCCCAGCGCCAGTGCAAAGCAGAAGAAGTTGAAACCAATCTTTATCGTATTACCGGTCCAAATCTCCCCGAGTGTTTCCTGGGACTCCGTCGAAATGAGGAAGGGAATTACTGCGGATTTCTCCGCTTCAACAAAGATGGCGAAGATGAAGGGGTTACCCACGAAGCTTTTGACTCCCAATACAATGCCTGGGAAGCCGCTTTTGAATTGTTTCGCAACAAAGTCATCCTCTGATCGGGAAGGTTTTCTTGCCTATTTTTCCACGCCTTTACAATTCAAGAAAGAATTTTTGGAAAATCATTTCTACTGCTTGTCAAATCCCGTTTGATCTTCGATAATTATTTTTTCACAGGATTTTCTAAATGTGAAAAGTTATTCTTGACAATGTTTTTGGCACTCAGTAGGTTTACTATCTTTCCCTATTCGGGACTGTGGAGTGATTAGAGGAGACCTCGTTGGCAAATATTCCAAATGAACGCATCCGAATTCGCATGGAAGCTTTTGATCATGAGATTCTGGATCGGACTGCTGCTGAAATTGCCGACACCGCCAAGCGAACCGATGCAATCGTTGTAGGTCCGATTCCTCTGCCGACCCGAATTGAACGCTATACGGTGTTACGCAGCCCGCATATAGATAGAAAATCCCGCGAACAATTTGAAATTAGGACGCACAAACGGTTGATTGATATTCTGCAACCGACCGGAAAAACCATCGAAGAGCTCAATAAAGGTTTAAGCTTGCCGCCGGGAGTAGACATTAAAATACGTGTTTCTGCTTGATGAATGGAAATAGGAGTTAACAGGACCAAAGGTTCATGCCTCACTGTTTCATTATTAATGGCAATTTGAAACTTTAGGTGCAAATCATCAGACATATAACCATGGTCGGGTGAACGCAGCTGATATTCACCCGGCCATGTTTTTTTTGGTCCAGAGAGATTGGAAAGGGCGTTGGTGTGGCTAGTGTAGAAACGGCACCCCTGTTGAAAATTAAGGTCCACAACACCGATGGAGAAATAGTTGGTTCGGTGGACGTAGACATTACCCAATTTGCCGGGGGAACCATCAACAAGCAATTATTACATGACGTTTCGGTCATGCAAATGGCCAATCGCCGCCGGGGAACGCATTCGACCAAGCGCCGGGGAGAAGTTGCGGGCAGTACGAAAAAATTGTTTCGGCAAAAAGGAACCGGAAATGCTCGCGTCGGGAATCGGCGCACGAATAAACGCAGGGGCGGTGGTACAGCTAAAGGTCCCAAGCCACGGGATTATGAATTTCATTTGCCCAAGAAAGCAGTCCGGACTTCGGTTCGCATGGCTTTGCTCAGCAAGCTTTGTGATGAGGAAACTATCGTCCTTAACGAACTTAACCTTCCGGAAATCGGCACGGTTTACATTGCCGAAGTGCTCGAAGCATTGGAAATCAAAGGGAAGTCTATCCTGTTAGGCTTGGGTGCCAGTGATATCGATGAGGATAAGACTATTTATTTGTCCTCGCGCAACATTCCCAAGATGTTGGTGGCCCCAGTCTCTCAGTTCAATACTTACGATATTCTCTGGGCCAATTGGTTGGTGTTGACGAAAGCCGGTTTGGAAGAACTTTGCGAGAACTTGACTTGGTCGACGGACATCCCCGTGGAAGAGGAAGAACCCGAATCTGAAGTAGAAGACGAAGATGCCGGTGTAGATGAGGAGGATGGGGAAGACCAAGAAGACCAAGATGAAGAAGACGAAGTTGTAGGTGAAAGTGATGAGGAAGAAGGAGAAGAGGACGAAGATGAGGATGACGAAGAAGATGAAGACGACGAGGACAAGGATAAGAAATAAATTGGTAACTATATTCCCGGATTGAACGAGTGAAATACAATGGCGGAAAAATCAAGCACGGAACGGACTCGAGGTCCTAAACTGGAACCGCACCAGATTGTGATCCAACCCTTAATCACTGAGAAAGGGACCCATCAATCGTCCCACGAGCATCATAATGCTTATACGTTTCGGGTTAATTTGTGGGCTACGAAAATTGAAATCCGGGACGCGGTGGAACAGCTATTTGACGTTCGCGTGGAAAAAGTGCGAACGCAGATGCGAAAAGGGAAAAAGCGTCGCTATCGGTTTCGTTATGGGCGCTTGTCCCATTGGAAAAAAGCGATCGTGAAATTACACCCGGAAGATCGGATTGAGTTCTTTTAATTGATGGACTGAGCTGGTATCAGCAAAAGGAAAGACAGAGATGGGAGTACGAAAATTCAAACCGACCAGCGCCGGACGTCGTCATGGATCCGTCAGTGACTTCGCTGAACTGACAGACCGCAAGAAGAAACCGGAAAAATCGTTGTTGCGTCCTCTTCCCAAAAAAGGTGGCCGAAACAATCAAGGCATCATTACCGTCCGGCATCGCGGTGGAGGCCACAAACGCCGATATCGCTTGATCGATTTCAAAAGAAATAAAGATGGGGTCTGGGCAACGGTGATTGCGGTGGAATATGATCCCAACCGAACAGCCAATATTGCGTTGCTCGAATATGAGGACGGCGAAAAGCGTTATATTCTGGCACCGGAAGGATTAAAAGCCGGCGACAAAATTATCAGCGGCGACTCGGTCGAGCCGACTTTAGGAAATTGCATGCCCTTGAAATCAATGCCCTTAGGGATGCGGATTCACAATTTGGAAATGCAACCGGGACACGGCGGTCAGTTAGCCAGAAGTGCTGGGGCTAGCGCCACTTTGACTGCCCGGGAAAAAGATTGGGCTCAAATTACTTTACCATCGGGTGAGGTTCGCCGGGTGAACTCCAAGTGCCGGGCCACAATCGGTGTCATCGGCAACGCCGACCATATGAATATCAGCTTGGGAAAAGCCGGCCGCAAGCGTTGGTTAGGCCGTCGTCCTCATACTCGAGGGACTGCGATGAACCCGGTCAGCCATCCTATGGGTGGTGGTGAAGGCCGGACTTGCGGTGGCCGTCATCCGTGTAGTCCTACCGGTGTCCCCGCTAAAGGCGGTAAAACCAGAAGGCGGCGCAAGCCATCCAATAGTGCAATTGTCCGAAGGCGAAAACCAGGAAAGCACTACGCTCAGAGTTAAATTGTAATATTCGGCCATACATTATTGGCCTTTATTAGTGGATCATGTAAAATAAGCTTTTTGTGAAGGAATGGTATGGGAAGGTCACTTAAGAAAGGGCCTTATGTAGACGAGCGGCTTTTAGTGAAAGTCGAACGGCAAGAAACAGGGCCCAAAGAACCGATCAAAACTTGGTCTCGGGATTGCACCATTGTCCCAGAGTTTATCGGCCACACGTTTTTGGTGCACAATGGCCGCCAGTTTCTGAAAGTTTACATAACCGAAGATATGGTTGGCCATAAGTTGGGTGAGTTTTCCCCTACAAGAACATTCAAAGGTCATGCGGGAGGTAAGAAGAAATAAATATTATTTCCCACCGACAAATTCCATTTCGGATGATCTTTACCTATTCGTAAAAATAGATCCCGG
>CAZPPD010000324.1:0-6640 GCA_964588185.1 uncultured Alcaligenaceae bacterium
TTTCATCGCTTGTTTGCTCAGTTGGCCACTTTTACTCAACTCCTTCCATCCGATTTGACCTTTCCCGAGAATCACCGCCATTGGCTTATGAAGTTGGCTGGCATGTTGGCGGGCGGCAAAATAATCCAGCTCCCAGTTTTGAGGAACTGATTTTGCCATCCCGGGGAGAGGCAGGGTGGAAAGAGCAACCAGAATGGTTGAGGTGTACACGCGTTAAATCCTCCTAATTTGAACAGATGTACCTCAAATAACCATTATTTAAGGATTTTGAATTCTCGGATTTCTACAAACCTCCTGAATTATCGACAAGTGAATTTTTACTTAAATTATATATTTTTCCCAAAGCTCCTATTATGTAAACAATTGGGGATTTTCTAGGCTGGCTTGACAAGGCATTTCTTCTGGCCTATTGTGCCCGCCCAATTAAAGGTGGGATATTTAACTTCCCCTACTGACGATCTCGTAAATCCAAATATTCTTTTGTGAATCCTGAAATTTGAATAAAAATCTGCAAAGGTTTGATGAAGTAGGTAGTAGCATCACCTTTTGAACAGTTTGTGAACCAGGTCGCCAAGCGAAATTCGAGGAACGTCGAAAAACAATATCAGACACAACCTTTGGTTGATGAATCTCATTTCTAGTGGGAAAAGGGGCTTCCAAAATGAATTGCTCGCGTTTTCTTGGAATTTGCCTGCTTGCCATGTTCGGCAGTTGCATTCTGTTGGAATTCGCCGACGCTCAGCAGAGCATTCGCTGGCGGTATGATTACGATGAAGCACGAAAGGAAGCTAAACAGACCGGAAAACCCATTTTCATCGAATTCACCACCAACAATTGTTTTTGGTGTAAAAAGCTGGAATCCACAACTTTCCGTGATCCCACAAATGCCCAGGTTCTCAGACAAAGCTTTATCCCCGTTAAGATTCACGCAGAAAAATACAGGGAATTGGTAAAAAATCTCGGCATCAACCGCTATCCAACCTTGGTTCTTGCCCGGCCCGATGGGAAAATATTGGATATGCATGTCGGCTATATGAAAACCGCCATGTTTCGAGATAAAATGCAAAACGTACTGGCAAAATTTCAACCCACTTTTCCGGCAATTCCTTCGAACACACCGCCTTCCGACAACCAGATCCAGCTTACCTCTGCCGCTCAGCCCCAAACACCTTCCCGAAGAATGAACCGGGCTCAGTTGGCAAAGAAATTGATGGTGTTGGCAAAGGAAGAGTTTCGCACGAAACAATACGTTTGTTGTTTGACTCGCTGCAAGGTTGTTACGGCAACTTTCCCGGACCTGCCCGAAGCGACTCAAGCACGGCATTTGATCCTTCAGATCAAGAACGATCCGGAAAAGCTTTTGCATACCTGCAACAAACTTACCGACTCCTTGTGCGAGCTATACATCGATTTGGCAAACACTCTGGTTCAGAATGGTCAGAAGAAAGAAGCTGTCACTTACCTGGAATGGGTAATCCAAGCCTGTTCCGGAACTCGCCATGCACGCACAGCCCAGGAACAATTACAAATATTGCAAGGAAATAGTGTGAAACCTTCAGCTCGCTTGGATTTCCGGTCTGCCCTAAGAGAAAAATGACATTAAACGTAAGCAACCCTTGCGGTTGCTTACGCTATCCGGTTTACTCGGCCATTGTGGCGATTAAGGAAGTGTTGTCGCTTGGTTATCGTTCGGCCGGCAGGCGTTCAGGAATACTGTCGGATCAATTCCATACAAAACATATCGCACTGACCCATCGCAAAGGACAAAATTCACTCCTTCGGGATGAGATGACCCAAAGCGGGTCAGGCAAGTTGTGCCACTTTCAAAGTCCGGTTCGGGAGCTTGCCCCCAACGGATTTCATCCCAGTCCCAACCGGCGGTATAGCCTTCGTTGTCCGAACATTGAGAAGTACCCATCGCCCCCATATTCATTCGTTTTTCGACGACCATGATAGTGTTGGATTACCCATCTTCGATTTCATCCATTGAGAATCTCCCTTGGTTGTTGCGGCGAACGACGCCGTCAGCTCCCTCATTCCAAGGAAAACCACTTTGATAGGAACCGCCGTTTCCGGCATAATCCATCATGGCTCTGGACCCGCCAATCACCATAGGAGAACGTCGCGAAGGGCAAAAGTACATGGGCACCGCGAATTTCCTTACCTCGGCATCGCTGGAATTTTCCCACAAGTTCTTCATTTCGAGATAAGGCAAGATTTGATAAGCCCATCCCCAGTTCTGGTCGGGGGCCTTTTCCGGAACACTTCCGCTCCAACTCCGGCCATGGGCGTAATGCGAACCGCCGTCCGGGAGAATTTTGAGTGAGGTATGATGGTTATGAAACGCCAGACCAATCTGCCGAAGCTGATTGGCACAGGTAATTCGGTCTGCCGTTTCCCGGATTCTTTGCACGGCGGGAAGTAAGAGGGCAATTAGTAAAGCAATGATGGCGATTACCACAAGTAACTCGATGAGGGTAAAACCTCTTCGATGTTTATTAAAGGACATTAAATACTCCCTTTTTTGGATTTGTGGATATAATCGTCCAAGATTGATGAGTGACTTGGAGATTCATAACCACTTGGGCGATTTAAGATTAGAATAAAGTTCGGGTGATTAAAATTATATTCGAAAACTACATCAAGGGGAAATAATCTTATTATTTTTTCCTCTCTCGGCGAACCGGGCCAATTAAACTTGAGGAGGGGAGCGATTGTTGAAAATGGGAATGATCAACAAAAACGGACAGTTTTAATGCGACGATGGATTATCATAGGAATCACATTCTTGGTGTTGTTGGGATTCATTGCTCTAAGGCTGTTAAACGGCACTCTGCCAATTTCTGATTTCTACGAGCAAAAATCAAAAACCGACCCCGGCCAAAAAGCCGGAAGGAAGTTTCAAAAGAATAAAGAACTTCCAACTCCTTCTCTGGAAATTACGGCCGAAGAATTAGGAGCCATTTTTTCCGTAGAGAAAACCAAAAAGGTAAACCAACAATTTGCCGGTAAGGTCCTGCGGGTAGAAGGGGAAATGCACAAGTTTGCATACCCCTATGCCTATTTAAGAACCGGAGCCGTATTTCGAACCGGCTCTCCAGTGCTTGTTTCCCTGCGATTTATGGATGCAAACGCCGGCAAAAGAATTCCCCTTGGCAAGAGATTTGTGGTCGATGGTCGTTTTACGGAAGAGGGGATATTTGGGCCGATTCTAAAAGATTGCGTTTTTCCCCAATAAATCTCCCTACAGCCAAAGCTCAAAAAGCCTCCTTCAATATGGATTCCAAATCATCTACCGAAACCGGCCGGGGATTCACTCGGAGAATCCGCCGCACATTGCTGGACTTTTCCGCAAAAGTTCGAAGCTGATCTTCTTGCACGCCTAACTCGCGAAGCCGGTTGGGAATGCCGATGTCGGCCCGCAAGGATTCTACCGCACTGATGGAACGCACCGCCGCTTCCTTTTCGCTCAAGCCGTCAACATCTTCTCCAAGCAAGCGGGCAATATTGCCAAACGCATTGATTCGGGCCGGCAAATTGAACTGCATCACATACGGCAGCAACAACCCATTCCCTGCCCCATGCGAACAATGGGTCGCTCCCCCCAACGGATATTCCAACGCATGGACAACCGCCACGCCCACATTGGAAAATGCCATTCCTGCCAGCATTGCGGCCAATGCCATCCCTTCTCGGGCTTCTAAGTCGTTGCCGTCCTTGACTGCCCGGCGAAGATACTGGCCGATCAACGAAATCGCCTTCTCCGCCATACAATCTCCCATCGGATGTTTTCCCTGGTAAACGGTTTGCTCCCCGGGAGGCAGGGGAAACACCTCATTATCAATGGCCGTGTAGGCTTCGATGGCATGTGTCAATGCATCGATGCCGCTGTCCGCAGTGACCTTGGGTGGACAGGAAACCGTCAGCAGCGGATCCACCAAAGCCACTCTTGGCCGTAGGTAATTACTGAGAATGCCGACTTTTATCTGGTTCTCGGTATCCGTCAAAACCGCGGCCGCGGAAACTTCGGACCCGGTACCGGAAGTGGTGGGCACACAAATGATCGGATAGATCGGCCCGGGAATACGGCAATCGCCGACATAATCCTTGGGCCCGCCGCCATGAGTCAGAATCGTGGCGGTCACTTTGGTGAGGTCCATGTTGCTGCCCCCACCGACCGCCACCAAAATTTCCGGTTTAAATTCTCGTGCCAAAGCAAGGCAATCATCCACTGCTTTCATTGAGGGTTCCGGTTCTCCGCCGGAAAAACTTTCCACCGCCAATCCTTGCTTGCTCAACGGCTCCCGAACCTTGTTCACCACCCCGGCCTGCTCCAGAATGGAATCGGTGACAATAAGAATTTTTTTTCCGCCCAAACGGGTCGCAATCTCCCCAAGTTGCTGACTTGCATTGCGGCCGAACAGAATTTCACCCGGAGTATGAAAGGTCCATGTTTCACGGCGAGGAAAGGTATCCGAGGCAGTCACTGAACTTCTCCTGCGGGCGAAGGTACGTGGTAGGGTGGGTCTCCTGACTCCTGACCCGTCAAAATTCCCTCTGGCATGCCCACCCTGAAACTACCAAAGCAACTCATATTTCCACCACGAAGAAGGCAGATGCATCAAGCTAAAATTGATAGCTTGTTCCACCCAAGGGAATATCTTGGGCTATTGCTTTTGTAACCAAGGGGTGGGCATGCTACACAGCTTGGTCCAACAGTGAGTCGGGCAGAGACCCGACCTAAAAGAACCAAAAAAATTATCTCCCATTTATTGGATCAATTCCATCGGAATATCTAATCGCTTCCCCTCGCGGAGTACATTAATTATCACCCGCTCCCCGATGAGGAATTTCCGCCGTACATGGCGAAGAAACGGAAGCATTTCCATCTCCCATTTCTGATGGTTGATGCCCAGAATCACATCGCCGACTTGAATGCCGGCTTTGCGGGCATGCGAATGCAACTGCTGATCCTGACGAAATGCCGTCTGCTTGGGAGACAGCCCCAGTTCCTTTTTCTCCTCCGCCGAAAGATCATTGCCGAAAACATGAAGGGAGGGAATGAGATGATAAACCGACCGCCGCCAAGAAATATCCGTTCGCCGCCAACCCTTGGCCAACTGTATCTCGCCGGCAAAAGGTTTCCGGTTTCGCAGCCAAGTGATCTTAATGGTTCCCGTTTCCGGAGCCTTATCCAAAGCAAACTGAGCATCCCCAAACGAATGGATCGGGAAGGAATTGAGAGTGGTCACCACATCCCCACTCTCCAACCCCACCCTGGCTGCGGGAGATTCGGCTATCACCTTTTCGATCACATTGCTTTTTTCCACGTCCAGCTTAAGACCGAGGTTATCCGGTGGTGGGTAGCGAAACGCCAAGTTTCTATTCCACTTTCCATCCTGGTACAATTTGTTGTAAAGCATCTCCTTGGCCTGATGACAGTGAATGCACCCACCGCCTGGCCGAGTAACAATTTGCCGCGTGTAAAGTGGTTTCGCCAAAACCCGATTGGCAAAGCGAGAGTTTTGTTTCTTATGCTCCTGCAGAATGGATTTCATGGTAAAACGGAGTCCCTCTAAGGATTGCCGTTCCTCCGCATTTTTTGCCACCCGCCCCCCATAACGGCCATAGATTTTTTGATCCGCATTGAGGAAAAAGACCATAAATGTCAGGTCAAGATCAAACTGAAACAAATTGAGGTCAACTTCATCAATCCGGACCAACCGAACGCGCACAAAATCATCGGCCACATCTTTTACTTTTTCCAGACGGACAACCTGCCCGTCAAACTTGGCACAATCAAATCAGGGAACACAGCGAATGACCACCATTAGTGGCTTCCCGCTTTTCTTGGCCTGCACCAATCCCTCGCGATAACTGGAGATCCAACCATGCTTGGCCGCATCGCCGAAAAACCGCTTCGACCGTTGGGCCTGTACCGGCCAATGCAAAGCAAGGAATGAAATTCCGCCGACCAAAAATATTACCAACCACTTTTTCATGGGATGTCCTTTATCGCGGTAAGGAATAGCAGGTGGGACTTTGAAAAGGTATTCGATCTTCTTCTCTCTTACTTCAAAAATCAGCAATCAACAAGACAATCATCTATCAATTTACACCCCTACTAAAAAGTAAGAAATGTACCTGGACCCGAATGCTGACCAGCGCGGATACCCTCAGACACCGTTGGGCAACGTTTGCCGGAGTACCGCTTGAACAATTTCCTGAATAGGAAAATAACTGATATCAGGAAATAATGTAATACAGCACCTAACGGATATCGTGGCAAAGAGAGGCTTTTGGATTGAAAATCTCTTGGAATGAAATTCTTTAATCGGGTCAACTCGGCTGCTCAAGGATAGACTTGACTCTAACCAAAGAAAGAAAAGCTATTATCTATCGATCTACCTCACCCATCACAATATCGATACTCCCAATAATCGCCGGAATATCTGCGATCAGACATCCCCGGCAGATCTCACTGGTCACACTGAGATTGGGAAAACTGGAGGAGCGAACTCGAACACGCCAAGGAAAGAGAAAAGGAGAAAAGGTTTTGGGACGTCCCGACACCTTTTTCTCTTCCAATTTCGGCTTCCTGTTCGAGGCAGCGTTGCCGCAAGGCAGCCACTTCCGCTTC
>CAZPPD010000325.1:0-6620 GCA_964588185.1 uncultured Alcaligenaceae bacterium
AATGGGAGAAATGTTCGCAAGACTCGCCGGGTAAAAAAGACCCGCTGGCACAATGTTTCCGGAGTAGTTTACAATGGCTTTGATGACATTCTCATCCTTGCCAGCTTTTCCTTGCCCTACCATTTTGCCGAGAAATTGGAGCCTTGGGATTTGTACCAACTGGTTCCCTTCAACCCGGATTATCTCGCCGGATACCGGGCCGAGGCCTACCAATTAGAGTTGCCCGACGGATTCGATCAGGCCAAAGTAAAAATGGAACCGGCGATTCGCAGGACCATCCGAAAGGACATCGGCGGCGATCATCAACGCATTCACACCACCTCCAGCCAATACGACAACATTACTTTCAAACACATCCTTTTGCCGATTTGGATTAGCTCCTACCGATTTCGAGATAAGGTGTATCGCTTTCTGGTCAATGGCCGGACCGGGGAGGTTCAAGGCGAACGGCCACTCAGCTGGCTGAAGATCATCTTGCTGATCCTCCTGGTTGTTGTTATTGCTGCGGCAATCGGCTTTGGGATCATGATGGCTCAGGGGCGATAAGGACCCCCCAAGTTTTCCCTAATCATTTCCCTCATTCCAATAAATCCGCATGTTATGGGTCTGTCTTCCCACGGCGATAAGATCGATCCGGCCATCGCCATTCAGATCACCGGCAGCCATATCCTCAACAGCGATACCGCCATTTTCGATGACCTGCCTGGTCCAGCGAGTTGCGGTTTTATTTGCGGGGCGATACAAACGAATGCCGCGGCGGTCCTTGAAGGAATCATTCTTTCGCGGGTCATCGCGGACTCCGATGATTAACTCCTCGCCGCCGTCACCGTCGAGGTCCGCACATTGGATGGCATGTCCCCAGCGCAGTTTGTCATCCAGTACCAGGCGATCCCAGGAATTGGGGTCTTCCTTGTTTTCCAGATAAACGACTACTTGGTATCCATGCCAAGGTTCAATGGTGGCGATGAACTTGCGCCCCCCTTTGAGCGTGCCCAATTTGACTTCACTTGCCCCGCGGCTGCCTTTGGGATTTTGCTGATTTCCTTTCCCGAGGCGAATGGCTTTTCGCTTGCCGTTTTTGTCCCGGGTCAACAAGGTTACTCCCTCATAGCTCGCAGCCAAAATATCGTGGCCTTTGCCGTTGCGAGCCGGGATGGGCCAGAAATTATGGACAACGTGGAGGCTTTGATCGACCACGGTGGATTTCCAGCGATCCGCCATTGGGTTTTTGGGGATATGAAAGGCCAAGATTCTCACCGGGGCTCCGTCCATCCAGTTGTTCTTGCGGGAACTTCCTCTACCCATGAGCGGAACGACAATCAATTCCTTTTTGCCATCGCCATTGGTGTCTGCCCAACGATGGCGGTGGACGACCGGTTCTTCGCCGATGGGGTGGACGGACCATTTTTCATCGAGAGACTCCCCTCGCTTGAGCCATTGCAGAGTGCCTCCGGATTTGGTGTTGAAAGGTGCCCAATCTGCACCCAAGGCAAAATCAATCTTGCCGTCGCCGTCTATATCATGAGGAGCAATACAAACATTATCCGGCTTGGTTTGGCCTTTGATGATGACATGGGATTTCCATGTGGGATTCTCGTACCAGAGAACGCGGGTGGTATCCACAACGACGATATCCAGTTTTTTGTCTTCGTTGACGTCCACCAAGACCACCGCGTATCCCACTTTGAGGCTCCGTTCCACTTCCTCCATGCGGAAGCCAGGAAATGGGGATTTATTTTGGGCTCGGAGGTTACCCAGTGGGCATAGCAATAAGAACGAAACAATTAAAAGGCAGGGGAAGTATCTTTTCATAATTACCTCTTGGTACCAAGCAGGTGAATCTTAGCAAGAATAGCTACCAATATTCTGACGGATCTTTCGTAGAGCGTTTAGGACCCGGGATCAAGAAAAAAGTTGGAGTGAACGCATATTTCGCTTTGGTGTCCCATTGCAATTATCTTGTTTTCGCGGGGTGCGCCGCATTCGCGGCGACCCTGAAACAAATTCCGAAACCAAACCAAAACCCCAACAATGTTTTCCACTGCTCCCCCCTAAACCCTGTAAGAAATGATTATAAATGGTGTTTAAATAACTAGGAGCCCTGTTCAGAACTATCTGAACTTGGCCCGAACCGGGAAGAGGTGACCTTTTGGCCGGTCGAAATTATTCCACTAAGTCGGATTTGGACCAGTGGGTTCTGGAGACAGCTTCCCGAGCGGTAGCGTATGCCTCCTCCCTGGTTCGCAATGTATCGGTCGCCGAAGATTTGGTTCAGGATTGCTACTGCCGGTTAATACAAAAAGCAGATAAATACGACCTCATTCAGGATGGCACCAAACTCTTGTTCCGAGCAATTACCAACGCTTGTATCAACTATGTTTCACGCAAGAAAAACGTGCTCAGCTTGCATTCACCCAACCGAAATGATGAGGGCTATGAGCTCGACCCGCAAGATAAGCGTACCTTGGAACCCGGAGAGGTCTTGCAATTTTCAGAATTGGAATCTGCGGTTGAAGCAGGCCTAAACCTGTTGCCGGTCCAGCAACGGGCCGCCTTGGAATTAAAAAGCCTCGGGCATTCTCAACAGGAAATCGGCAGAATGTTGGAAATTACGTCGTCAAATGCAGGGGTGTTAGTCCACCGAGCCCGACAGACCCTGGCGGATTATCTGGCCCCTTATGTTAAGGAACGGGTGTCATGAACGAGGGGAACTCCAAAAAAAACCGGCTTAGCGATGATCAGGTTGATCGCCTGGTTCGCCGGTATTTGCTGTGCAAGGAAAATCAAGTTAATCCGGAATTGATTTTGGAGCGAGTTCAGAAGCGACTGCATGAAGAACAAGGATTGAAAGTTCCTTCCAGACCTAGAACTTCCCTTTCCTTTTGGGTTCTACGAGGGGCCTTGGCTGCGAGTCTCCTCTTCGCGTTGTTCTGGATCTTCCAGTTTCTTCCCCAGCAAGCCAGTGCAGAAAACATTGTCCGGGAAGCGTTGCAGGTGGTTGAATCCACTCCGGCAGACCGCAGTTACCTGGTCGAAGTCCTGCCGGGGGCCGATCCGAATGCTCCATTGAAATTCTTGCCGGGACCGAAAGCAATCCTTTGGACCCGCGGTGACCGCTATTGGGTGCATTCCATAAAAGGCTCGGGAAAATGGGCTTGGGGGCGAGATGAGAAACAACGTGTTTGGGTAGCGGTTCAGGATCAAGGATTCCGCTTCTATCCCAAGGAAATCCCCAATCGATTGCAGGCTGCGTTTGATCTACGCACGCTTGATTTGGAGACGTTGTTACGGTTGGCTATCAAACACTATGATTTGTCCCGGGAACGAGAAGCCACGGGAAGCGGCAACTTGGAGATTATTACCGCCGAGCTAAAAAAAGACTCCCTGCGGGTAGGTGCGGTTCAAAAAGCCATTCTGGAGGTTGACCCGGATACCAAGATTATCCAGAAAGTAACCCTGGTTCGTCCATTTGCCAAAGTGACCTACACGCTTCAGGAAATGAAAAATCAACGGGACCGCAAATATCAATTAGAAGGCCACCTCTCCCCGGAAGGAACGAATAATATTGACGAATCCGGGCATCCCGGCCGAAGATTCCGGCGAATGCTGAAACAGTTAAAGTCCAGGAACGCTGGTAATTGATCGCCTCACTACTTGGTTAATTTCGCTTTTAACTTCCGCCACCCATTCATTGACGCGGCGAGATTCGCGCGGCGATCACCCCCAACACCATAACCTTGAAGCCCTATGGGTCCTTGGAATTGAATCTCCTGTAATTTCTGCAAGATGATTCCAACGTCATATGTGCCCTGATCCAAGTTCTGAATGAGCCGCCGCCAGATTGGCCCCTTTACTCCGGAATCTGCTCCATTGATGGTGACGATGAATAAATGCGGAGCAGCCTTTTCTAACAAGGCCGGAATCTTTTTCTCATCTCCCACCGCTAAGCAATGGCACAGATTAAAACAAACCCCAAAGTTTTTGCGATCCACGACTTTGGCGACCTTAACCGCATTCTGGATGCGTTCGGTCCATTCGCCGACATGAGGATAGATGGCAATTTTCAGACCGGCTTTGTCTGCAAAATCCGCCAGTGTTTGCAAATCTTTTACAGCGGGATGTTCCTTTCGAAGCGTGGTGAAACTTGGGCCCTTGCCGCCAATGTGAAGCCAAATGATAGTGCCATGCCCCGCCAAGGCTTTAATGATCGGTTTCAGTCGTGAGGAATAAGAGATCCCTTTAGGGCTCACGCGGGCACCGCAATAGATCGAAAACATTTTAAGCCCGCGTTCTTTGGCTTGTTCCGCTACTCTTTTGACCTGCTTAGGATCTTCTTCAGTCCAGGCGATTCCGGCATAGCCGAGATCCTTGATTAGATCCAACTGGGCAGCCGGTGGAATATCATTTCGGGGATAAGGCCGCTTGGTGCAGGTATCCATGGCGAAAAAGGGGGACTTTATTCTTGGTTGGGCATTCAGCGGAAAGGGGGAAAAGAATAGAACCGTAACAAAAACAAAAATCAAGCTACGCATAAGTTCCTCCAGAAATGGCAACGACTTCTTTTCTCACTTTGAACTTTTCGTTTTCAACTTGCAACCTTTTAATTTGGGCCCAAGATAATGAATCGAGAGAGGAAATGGCGATTTCTCTAACGCCTTCTATAATTTCATGGTGCCTTCTTTTTTCAGTAGCAGAGGTAATGACGATTCAAAAGTTAACTATTGTTGGAGTCGGTCTAATTGGCGGGTCCATTGGCTTAGCAGCCCGAAGGCGAGATTTGGCGGACCAGGTAGTTGGTGTTGGTCGGCAAACTTCAACTTTGGACAAAGCTCAAGAACTAGGGGCTATCACCGAGGGAACTCTGGAACTGGATAAAGGAGTTTTCGGAGCAAACTTCGTGGTGTTTTGCACCCCGGTTCATTTGATCTCCAAACAGATTTTGCAAGCAGCCCCCCATCTCGCAAAGGGAACTCTTCTTACCGACGCTGGAAGCACCAAGGGCAGCATTGTTCGCGAATTGGAAGGAAAATTGCCCAAGGAGGTTCATTTCCTTGGCAGCCATCCATTGGCGGGTTCCGAAAAACGAGGTCCGGAACATGCGGATGCCGATTTATTTCAGGACCGGTTGACTATTCTGACACCAACGGAACAGACCCAGGAATCAACGCTTCAACAGGTCCAAGAATTCTGGAAAGGGCTAGGGTCTCATATAAAATTGATGTCCCCGGAAGCCCATGATCAAGCGCTGGCATTGACCAGCCATTTGCCACACCTGTTGGCATCGGCATTGGCGGGAATTCTCCCTGAAGACTTATATGAACTTACGGCTACCGGTTTCCGGGATACTACTCGTGTTGCCGCCAGTGACCCATCCATATGGACAGGCATTTTCCAACAAAATAGAGAGGCTGTATTGCAAACGTTGCAAATCCTCAATCAACGCCTGAACGAGTTCCAACAAGCCCTGGAAAATAACGAAAAACCACGTATTGATTCGCTTTTGGCTCAAGCAAAAAAGGTCCGCGATGCTTTGGGAAGTTGAGATTATTCCAACCGGAAATGACAGCGAACTGGCCCGAGTAGAGAAGGAATATGCTCTGCTAGGTTTACCAAAACCGGAAGGCTATCTTCTTTTGGGAACTACTCGAGGTTTCCTTTTGGAAGGAGCCCTCACTCGGGAGCAAGTGGCTTATTTATCGGATCACCTGTTGACGGATCCTTTAGTCGAAGACTGGGTTTGTAATCCTATCCCACAAGACCCGGAGGGAAAACCCGGAGCGCTTCATTGGACGGTATTGCTGAAACCGGGTGTAATGGACCCGGTGGCTCAAAGCGTCATTGCTGCTTCCAAGGACCTGGAGGTTAACGTCGACACCGTTCGGACATTTCGGCGTTACCTTTTTGAACGCGACGGCCTCCCGGAAGATGTTGCCGGCGGCTTGCAAAAATTGCTGGTGAATGACGCCATCGAACAATTAGTAATCGGGGATTTGAACTTCGATCACCTTTCCCTCGGACACGCCTACACTTTTAAGCGACTCACCGTTCCTTTGAGAGATCTCGACGATGCCAAACTGGAAACGCTAAGTAGAGAGAACCAGCTGGCTCTCAATCTGGAAGAAATGCGGGCCATTCAGAACCATTTTCGTTCGCTGAAAAGAGACCCCACGGATGTGGAATTGGAAACCCTGGCCCAAACCTGGTCGGAGCATTGTTCGCACAAAACACTCAAGGGCAAGATCAACTTTAATGGGCGGCGGTATAACAATCTGCTCAAGGAGACCATTTTTTCCGCCACCCAACAAATCCGGGAGATCCTTGGAGAGGACGATTGGTGCGTCAGTGTGTTCGAAGATAATGCCGGGATTGTCCGGTTCGACGATCAGTTTAACGTCTGCTTTAAAGTGGAGACGCACAATCATCCCTCCGCCATTGAACCTTATGGGGGAGCCAACACCGGAGTCGGCGGGGTAATCCGGGATCCAATGGGAACGGGACTAGGAGCCAAACCGGTTTGTAACACCGATGTTTTCTGTTTCGCCCCGCCGGATTTTGAAACAGCAAAGTTGCGGGGGGGGGGGGGGGGGGGGGGGGGGGGGGGGGGGGGGGGGGGGGGGGGG
>CAZPPD010000326.1:0-6617 GCA_964588185.1 uncultured Alcaligenaceae bacterium
CGCGCGATCGAAGGTAAGGCCCTCGTAGCCGGTAAGGGGTTCATATAATTCCACCTGAAACCGAATGCGGTGGTGGTCGGTAATAAAATGACTTTTATATCCGGCTGAGGGAGGATCATAAGAGAGCGGAGAAGGAATTTGGCATTCTCCGAGGGCTTGGACTTTTAAATCCTCTTGTTGGATCATTGGTCATTCCTTTGAATGATTATCCATGAACAATGAGGCAAGACTACTGGAATGAAGAATGGCAAGGAGAGGCCAATAAACTCACCCTAAATCTTTAAATTGGGTGTCGCAAAATTAATCCGGTTCGGATCGGGTTAAGCCCGTTTCTCCAGGGGAACATAACTTTGATTTCGCTTGCCCACATAGATCTGAGACGGGCGAAATATTCGGTTTTTGGCTACTTGTTCCAACCAATGCGACAACCACCCGGCAACCCGAGAAATCGCAAAAATGGGAGTAAACAAGTCTCTAGGAATGCCTAAAGCCTGGTAGACAATTCCCGAAAAGAAATCGACATTCGGGTAGATGCCTTTGCTGCCTAGTCGTTCTCCAAGGATCTTTTCCAACTCCAATGCCAATTCATATTTCTCCGGGCGACCGGATTCGGAAAAGACCCGTTCGGCCATTTCCTGTAGCACGACCGCTCGCGGGTCTTTGACTTTGTATACCCGGTGTCCAAAACCCATGATTTTTTTCTTGGTTTCCAAGGCATCATCGACCCAAGCCTTCACCTTCTCCTTCTTTTGGATTTCGTCCAACATATCCAAGACTTGTTCGTTGGCTCCGCCATGCAATGGACCTGTCAATGTTCCAATGGCTGCACTAATGACGGTATAGGGATTGGACAAGGTAGACCCCGTAACCCGGCCGCTGAAGGTCGAGGCGTTCATGGTGTGTTCCGCATGCAGAATCAAGCAGGCGTCGATCACCTTGCGAATCGCCGGCGTGGGTTCTTTCTCGAACAGCATGTAATAGAAATTGGCGGCGTGATCAAGATCATCCCGGGGTTGAATCGCTTCATCCCCCCGGCGGAGGCGATGAAAGGCGGCAACCACGGTAGGCATCTTGGCAATCATACGGACGCAGGAATCCCAGTTGGTCTGGGCATTGCTGACATCCCGGGCTGGGTAAAACATGCCCATGGCGGCAACCGATGCTTGCAAGGCATCCATGGGGTGACCGGATTCCGGTAAGCATTTGATCAGATCTTTGAGTTTATACTTAATGCGGCGGTGGTTGCGAAGTTTGGAGTCAAATTCCGCCAATTGCTTTTGGGTTGGAAGGTCCCCTTTGAGCAGCAACCAAGCTGTCTCTTCAAAACAACTTTCTCGAGCCAAATCCTCAACTGCAATCCCCCGGTATTCCAAACGAGCATTTTGCCCATCGATAAAACTTATTGCCGACTCCGCTACTGGTACACCGGCCAACCCGGGTTGTAATTCCAGTTGACTCATTTTTGTCCTCAAAGGTTGTGGTTAAGGAGATCTTTATCCTTTTTGTTGCCGGAATGGAACCCAATGGAAATACTTCAATGTCCCAGCATTATTTTCACAGGGGAGAGTAGATAGATCTAACATATGAATACCATATGGGTTTGGACGGCAAAAGGCTAGTGGTCCATTGCTGTTGAAAGGCGCCGCAAAGAGGTCGGGAAATTTTATCCTAGTCACCTTTCTTTCGCTTCTTCGTGGCGAATCAGCAACTTCTTCTTACGGAACGAAGAAAAAGATTTACGGGTCGAAAGAAATCATGGAGCCATGGAAATTGCACCTCAAATGGCACAATGAACCTTGCGAAGACTACCTCTGGATTTCATCCCATGAAGGGGGTAAACAAGGAACACCCTGTTTAAAGATCTGAAGGAGCAGCAACAATTATCCTACCCATTCACTTTTTTGAAGACAGTTACTACATTCCTTTTGCAAATCGGGAGAAGGTAATCGGCCTGATGTTTTCCAAAGATTTATCGGATTGGTGTTCAATGCCTATTTAATGAAGGCTACACAATATGAAAGTTCTTCCCCGAGTTCTTAGGCAATCAGCTCATTGATTACTTGACCACCGGTTTGCGACAATTGCTTAAAACGTCCCCCGTGGAAGTAGGTCAACCGATTGTCATCTAACCCAAATAGCCGCAGTAAAGTTACATGGAAATCCTTCAAGGGATGAACCACCTCAACGGCTCGTCTGCCAATCTCGTCAGTAGCCCCAATTACCTGCCCGGCTTTAACGCCGCCACCGGCCATAAGGATAACCATTGCATCCGCATTGTGATCTCGGCCGAGGGCAATTCCCCCGCCGCGAATGATGTTTCCGGGGGTACGGCCAAATTCTCCACACCCGACGATTAAGGTTTCATCCAAGATTCCCCGCTGTTTCAGATCTTGAATGAGCGCTGCCAAAGGTTTGTCAAGGCTGCGGATCCGAGCCGTGTGAGCTCGTTGCAGATAATCGTGAGAATCCCAACCGCCGGAAAAGATCTGAATAAACCGCACTCCTTGCTCAACAAGCCTTCGAGCCAGCAGGCACTTTCTCCCAAAGGCAGCGGTCTCCGGTCGATCCAATCCATATTGTTCCTGAGTTCGACGGGATTCCCGGCTCAGGTCAATGATTTCCGGCACTTGCATTTGCATGCGAAAAGCCAGCTCATAATTTCCCATCCGTGCCGACAATTCCTCATGGTCCGGATGACGTTCCTGGTGAAGCCGATTGAGTTGGTTGAGGACATCCAAGTTGGCCCGCTGATGATTTCGGGTGCGCCATTGGGGAGGACGAAGGTCCAGGATTGGTGCACCCGCTGCTCGCAGGGGTGTTCCCTGGTAATGTGCCGGGAGAAATCCATTTGACCAGTTGCCGGAACCACCTTGAGGATGTGCAAGTTCGCTCAGAACAATATAACCAGGGAGATTCTGGTTGACACTGCCTAAGCCATAGGTGACCCAAGCACCAATTCCCGGGTCGCCGCCAAAGCGGTTTCCGGTGTTGAGGTGGTACAGCGCAGTCGGATGATTAACCGACTCGGCTTGGCAACCACGATAGATACACAGCTCATCCGCCACACCTGCCATGTGGACAAAATGCTCACACATGTCAATTCCTGCTTGGCCGGCTTTGCGGAAACGGAAAGGGCTGCGAACAAAAAAGCGATTCCCAGAGGTCATCGGCGAGAATTGATCGCCTTCGTTGCGGTAGGATTGTAGGTGTAGTTGGTCGAGTCTTGGTTTAGGGTCGAAAGTATCAATATGGCTAGGTCCACCTTCCAAACAAATGAAGATGCAGGCTCTTGCTTTTGGTGGCAAGTGTGGTTGCCGCTCGGCAAGGGGAGATTGCCTGGGTGCATCTGCTTGAAGTAACTGGTTTAAGGCAACGGTGCCGAGGGTCGCTCCGAGACCGTAAAGGAAATCGCGACGATCAAATTGAAAAGGCATTTTAATTCCCCTTAATTTTTCAAAGATATCTATATCTAAGATGAGTTGTTAACCCGATCTATTACCTTCGCGATTCCAACTCCGCAACAAACTGTCGACTAACGGAAGAAGAGGTGATTTCACCTATCAGTTCCGGTGCTCCGGAAAGGTAATCTTCCTCATCTACAAAGAACTGTCCGCCGACATTTTCTACCAAGCGTAATAATCCGTCCGGTTGAGGCTCATTGTCCAAATCCATCCGCAAGGAACTGTTGTCGCCAACATCCGTTCCGGGAGTAGCAACAATGTACGCCCCGAAGAACCATATCAGGCGCGCATGTTGTCTGCCGTGGCGTTTATGTCGAGTGGGCGAAGGCACGTAAACCACTCCGTCAATAAGTTCTGCCTTTACCGTGCCAGGCATAGCGGCATAGCGGCGTTCAAACTCCGGGCGAGTTAACCGGTCGGCGTTCTCCAACGGCGGAAAAGTAGTCCTCTGAAGTTCTTGGGATATCGTTGAACTCATGTTTTAATTTCCGGAAATGTTAAAACGCAAGTGGGTTTTTCTCCGGTAACAAATAATGATTTAATAAACATACACAAACTCATTTGCATTCATCAGCAACAGACAAACATCCGCCAAGGCCCGCGTTTCCGCTGACACTTCCCATGGTTTAACATGAGGCACATAGTCCTCATAAACATCAAGGCGTTCAGCATAGTCGAATGATTTTCCGGATAGTTCTTCGACTACGGAGCGGACTACTTTCTTTGGAGGTGTGACCTTCTCTGGAGGATGTTGTTGGTGATACTTCTGCATCTTGTCCACATGAGCCACCAACAAATCCCTTTCCTTTTGAGTTGGTAGTCGACCAAATGCTAAACGATAGGCTTGGTCAATCTGCTCGGATACTGTCTTCGCAGTTTTTTGCACTCGCAGGGCCATTGCAATGGATCGATCCGTCATGGTGCTGCTGTTCATCATAGTGAAGACTTGCGGCGTAACTGTTGAGGCATCCCGGCATTCGCAAGAGTCGTCCGGATTGGGCTGATTAAACACCTTGAAGAACGGATCGGCTTGGCCTCTGCATCTGTAAACATACAGCGACCGTCGATTCCGTTCCTGAGGTGTCCGCGAAGGTTGATAGGCAGGTGCCAAGGATGATTGGAGCATGCGCGGCTGCAAAGCGACATCCAAATTTATCTCCGGTTTGATTGGTAAACCTCCAAGTTCCTCATTTAGTTCACCGGAAACCAGCAGCATGCTATCCCGCAGTTCTTCCGCGGATAGTCGACGCGGACGGAAATAAGAGAGCAGCTTATTAGTTGGATCCTTCTTACGAACGGCAGCTATATTCGGATGACGACTCGATTGCTGGTAGGTCTCCGAGGTCATGATCAACCGGTGCATCTTTTTTATCGACCAGCCATTCTCGACAAAATTATGAGCAAGCCAGTCCAATAACTGCGGATGAGTAGGTTTCTTACCGGTTTTCCCGAAGTTGTTGGCGTTTTCTGCTAAACCTTTACCAAAGTGGTATTGCCAGATACGGTTGACAATGCTGCGCGTAGTCAACGGATTTTTCGGATGAGCAATCCATTTGGCCAAGGCTAAACGGCGGCCATGCATGTTGTCGGACATGGCTTCCGGCAACTGGTAATTCTCGTCTTTTTCCAGGGAAACCGGTAGGGCACTGAGAGTTCCGGGAGCGACCTTATCCTTCGGTGAGAACACCGCTCCTCCGGCAAGGATGAAGGTTGAAGGCAGTGACTTGGCTTTATTCTTTTCCCACTTTCGAGTCGGCATTCTTAGGTTCATGGAACGTTGGTAGAGATTGCCGCCATTGTAGACACTTTGCGCGAGCGGTTGATACCTTTCCAACCTTCTCTTCCAAATTCGCAGATCCTGTTTTCGGACTTTCAAGAAACCTTGATCAGTATGGTTCAATCCAACAAAACGCGGATGTTTTTTTTCTTCCGGTAAGTTTCTGGCTGCATTGGAATACCTTGAGACATAAGGGAGCCCACGTTTCCTACACCATTTGATAGCCGCTTTCTTTTCCTTTTCCATGATTCGGTTCACATCATCTTGAGCCCATTTCGCCAGCATTTTCACTCGTGCTTTTCCTTCAGTAAAACCGGATAGGTTTTCGCAATCTAAAAAAGGAGCCGGGCGTTCAGCTAGTTGTGTAGTAGCAAAGGCGGCTTGAAATCGGTAATAGTCACGCGTTGGCAGAGGATCAAATTTGTGATCGTGGCATTTACAACACCGCAATGCAGTTGACATGAAAACTTGCCCGACACTGTTGGTTACGTCATCCAGCCAGAGTTGCCGGGATACTTTTTCCCGGCTCATGCCGGTGTGTTCCCAAGGTCCCATGCGTAGTAAACCAACCGCGATCAGCATCTCCGGGTTGTCCGGGTTAATCTCATCCCCAGCTATTTGTTCCAGGATGAATTGGTTGTATGGCTTGTCGGCATTAAAGGACCGAACTACGTAGTCGCGGTAGCGCCAGGCATTGGATCGTTCGAAGTCGTTGGAATAGCCGCTGGTATCGGCGTAGCGAGTGACGTCTAACCAATGCCGTCCCCACTGTTCTCCGTAGTGAGGACTGGCAAGAAGTCGTTCAATCAGCTTTTCCCAAGCTTGCGGGGAATCATCTTTAAGGAACTCATCTACTTCTTTAGGAGTTGGCGGAAGGCCCGTGAGGTCATAGGTGGCGCGGCGAATAAGAGTCAGCTTAGCCGCCTTAGGTGCGGGAGTGATTTCTTCTTTCAGTAACTTTTCGTGTATAAAGGCATCAATGGGATTGCCATCCTTCACAGGCGGGTCAACTTTTTTCACCGGACGAAAAGCCCAAAGGTCCTCAGGGCGATAGCGGCGATAGGTCCATTCTTTGGATAATCCACCACTGGTTTTTACCAATACTCCATCTTTATTGGCAGGCTGAGACCATTCTTCGGCACGAAATTTCGCCTGGACCGTTGCACCCGGCCAAGGAGCACCGGCGGCTATCCATTGCCGAATCCACTCGATCTCTTTGTTATTCAAACGGTCGTTCTCTTTTGGCGGCATCTTTAACCCTTGCCAATGAACCGCTTGGTACAGGGGACTTGCTTTTGGGTTTCCCGGAACGATTGCGGCTTTTCCGGAGTCACCTCCTTTTAGGAGAGCCGACTTGGTTCGCACATCAAATCCACCCC
>CAZPPD010000327.1:0-6612 GCA_964588185.1 uncultured Alcaligenaceae bacterium
AATCATTCCGGCAGCCCATAAGGGACGGCGGTTTCTCACCGGCCCGCCGAAGATGACGCGGCCCCGGTCGGCAATCCACCTTTTTTGGCCGTCGCGGCGAATGATGCGGAATTCGTCGGCGTATTCCTTGTCGGCGGGGGTTTCGATAGCTTGAGCGATGTAGTCCTGGAATCGCTTTCGGTCTTCCGGGTGGATGAATTCTTCGATTCGTTTCAGGTTAATAGGCTCGTTTGGGGACAAGCCGTGGATAGCGCAAAGTTCCGGGGACCAATAGGACTCTCCGGGTTCAAAGTCATACGAATAGGAACCAAAGTTGGCAGCGGAGGCGGCTTGGCGCAGGCGTTCTTCGCTTTGGCGGAGATTTTCCTCTACCTGCTTGCGTTCGGTAATGTCCTGAATCGTGCCGACTACACGGACAGCAGTCCGGGAATCCCCTTCGCCTTCGAAATGAGTCTGGCCGACATCGCGGACCCAGCGGATTTCACCATTAGGACGGACGACGCGAAATTCGGCCTCGTGGCGGCCCGGTGCCTTGGGGTCGTTGGCTAGTTGCACGAGTTTGGCAAATTGCTCGCGGTCCTCGGGGTGGACAATCTCGATAATTTTGTCCTGGGGCACCGGCATAGGACCTTGATAGCCGTTGATCGCGGCAAGCTGGTCGGACCAATACGCCTCGCCTTTTTCGATGTTGTAGTCATAGGTGCCAAAACCAGTGGCCTCCGCCGCCAAACGCAATCGTTCTTCGCTGTCGCTCAACTCTTGCTCAGCGAGGGCGGCATCCCTTGCTGCCCAGGTTCGCTCGGAGACATCGCGGATCAAGGCAACTTCTTCGCGGTTCCATTTGCGGCGGCTTTTCCTAGCCGCCACCAATAACAACTGAACCTGTTCACCATCCAGCCGAGGCACCGCCACCAAGGAGTTTAAGTTTAGGTCCCCGAGGATGTCCGGGGCGTTTCCTTTCAAACGCGGGTCTTGGTAAATATCCTCGACAACAAAATCTTCATTGCGGTCAAGGCAGTTCATAATATCGGAACCCAATTCGAAGAGAGGAAAATTCTCCGATAGATCCTCTACTCCCTCGGAATGCTGGGAAACCAAGGTTGCTCGCCTATTTGGTTCACCTTTCCCGCTAATCTGAAGAAAGAAAGTCCTGCTGCAATGTAAAATTCGGCACAGTTGCGTTGTTGCTTGGTTTAGGATCTCATGTGGCTGGCTGGAATTTCGGAAGGTGTCGGTTAGTTCCAGCAAAAAGCCGCGGCGGTGCTCGGCCAAACGCAGCTCGGTGATATCCTCAATCGCCAACAGGATCATTTGAATGTGGTCGATCCGGCGGCCGTTTACCAACATTATCCGGCGGCCGATGTTTTCGAAATGATAATCCACTTCGTAGTTGCTGAATATCTTGTTGGAAGGCAGCACATTGTTCAATAGCCGCTGCAGCTCCGGAATTTTCCATTGGCCGTTCCCCAATTCGAAGAGATTTCGGCCTAGCGTTTCCTGATGGGATACTTCAAAGGTGCGGTAAAATGCCTGGTTGGCTTGCATCACCTTGTAGTCGGAATCCAAAACCAAAGTTGCCTCACGAACCGTGTCGATAATCTTTTCCGACAGGCCGTGTGCTTCACGCAAAGCATTTTCGGCTTTTTTCCTCTCGGTGATGTCGACAAAGGAGATGACGACTCCGCCGATGCGGTTGTCTTCAGTGCGGTAGGGAGTGGTGCGGCGGATAAACCAGCGGTCGTTTTTGGCGGACACTTCGCGTTCTTCCCAGGTAAGTTTATCAAGCACCTGTTGGGCCACTTCCGCGATATCGCTATCGAGAAATTCATGAGCGAAATCGGAGATAGGGCGGCCGATGTCTGAATCGGTGATACGGATAAGCTCGGCAGCCTGTTCACTGAACCAGCGAAGGCTAAGGTCATAGTTCAAGCAAATAGTCGCCAGGTGGCTCACTTCCAGCAGGTTGACCATGTCGTCGTGTTTGGTTTCCAGTTCTTGGACCTTGGAAGCCAACTGGCTGTTGACGGTAGAAAGTTCTTCATTCAGGGACTGCAATTCCTCTTTGGAGGTCTCCAACTCCTCGTTGGTACTTTGCAGCTCCTCATTGATGGACATGACCTCTTCGTTAGAGGCCTTGTATTCTTCATTGGAGGTTTCGTATTGTTCGATGGTGGTTTGCAACTCCTCCTGAGTAGTGGCCAATTCCGCTTCTAGTTGGCGGATGATGGTGTGGTCATCCAAATCAGACTCTTCAAGTTGCTCGGAGAAAGTCCCGTCTTTCCGAAGGATTGGCTGCACGGGAGTTTTGTCCTCTTGAGCCGGCTCAGAAGGAGCTTCTCCCTCTTTGATTTGATGCGACCCGGCCGGCGACTCGCTCTGTTGTTCGTCTTTTTTAAACACCACCAAGGCGAGTTCTTCTTCGGTATCGGAGATTACCAGCGGGCGAACTTCCAAGCGGACTGGATGGTACTTTCCTTCATACTGGATCTGCGTGGTGCTGGTAACCGGTTTTTTCTCCGAGAGGACCCGGTGGATAGTTCCGCGCAGCTTGGTTCGCAAACCGCGGCGAGCCTTTTCCAGCACGTCGTTGGTAGGTTCGCCCGGCACATGTTTCAAGTACGGGTCGACATCCCCACTAATGTAGAGGATTTCCCAGTCGCGATTTACTACCACGGCACTGGGGGACAGCACGTCCAAAAGTGTTTGCTGGGCATGATGGGCCACGCGGAGTTGTTTGCTTTCTCCCGGAGATTTGGCGGGCTGGACCTCCCGCCGCGGGGCTTCGGAAGATATAGGGATTTCCACGAGGTCATGGCGGGTCGGTCCCTTGCAGCGGTAGATGCGCGAGCCGCACGACACGGTATCAAACAACTCGTTGCGGCGGCCGATGGTTTCGCAAGTGCCGAGAAACAGGTAGCGATTCTGCTGGAGGGCAAAGTGGAAGAGGCGCAGGACTTTGTCCTGGATTTCGAGCTTCAGAAAGATCAACAGGTTGCGGCAACAGATCAGATCCAATTTGGAAAAAGGCGGGTCGGAGATCAGGTTCTGCTCGGCAAAAACTACCGCCTCCCGCAAAGGTTTACTGACCTGGTAGTAATTCGAATCCTCTTTTTGTTGGACAAAGAAGCGTTTGAGCCGTTCCGCCGACACGTCCGCCTCGATGGCTTGCGGATAGCGTCCGTTGCGGCCATAGCTGAGGGCGTCGCGGTCAATGTCCGAGGCGAACACCTGCAAAGGACAGGTTTTCACTTGCTTTTGCAACTCCTCGAGGAACAGCATAGCCACTGAATAGGCCTCTTCCCCGGTAGCACACCCGGGCACCCAGACACGAATGGTATCCTGTGTGGTTTTGCTTTCGACAATGGGTGGGATGACGACCTCGGCCAGTTCCTCCCAGGGCTGTTGGTCGCGGAAAAAGTCGGTAACGCTAATCAACAGATCCTTGATGAGGGCATCGACTTCCTGGGGGTGTTCGCGCAGGTATTCGAAATATTGGCCGTAGTCCTCGAGGTGGTGCAGGCACATGCGGCGGCGAGTGCGTCGGATCAGAGTATTCTCTTTGTAGTTGCGAAAGTCGTGTTTGGCCTGGGCCCGCAAGAGAGCAAGAATGTTCTGGAGGCCGTTGGTATATTGTTCTTGGGTGTGGGCTGGTTTGCCGGTCTCGTCTTCGGTTGCTGCTGCGATTCCCTCGCGGACATAGGGATGACGAGCATAGCGGACGAGTATTCCGGGAATTGTTTCCGGGGCGAGAATGTGATCCGGCACTCTTGTTTCAATCGCGCTGCGGGGCATCCCCCCGTGGCCGGCAGTGCTAGGGTCCTGGACGATTACCAATCCGCCAACGGCTTTGATGGCCTTCACTCCCAAGGTTCCATCAGCTCCGGTCCCGGAGAGAATCACTCCGACAGCACATTGTTTTTGATCCTCGGCTAGCGATCGCAAGAAGAAGTCAATCGCCATGCGCGAACCGCGGGGTTGATCCGGTTCGGAGAGATGCAACTCGCTGTTGGAAATGCTCAGGAAGCGATTGGGAGGGATTACATACACACGATTGGGTTTGACGTGCGGGTCGTCGACGACCTGGGTGACTTTCATGTTTGTGTATTTGCTGAGCAATTCGGGAGCGAGGCTTTTCTTGGTAGGATCCAGATGCTGGATGATGACTAAGGCGATGCCCGGTTCGTCCGGCATGGCTTCCAGCAACCGGCGGAGGGCATCCAATCCGCCTGCCGAAGCACCGATGCCGACGACTGGGAACCCTTCCCTTTGCAGTAGACGGCTTTCTTCCTTCCTTGGTTTTGCGGTCTTCTTTGGATCTGCAGGGGTGGAGCTATCGGCCGGTTTGGCAGAGCTTTTTTCGGATTTTCGTTTTTTCTTGGCCACAAGGCACCTTTCTTTGGTTGTGTGGTCTTGGTGCCGTCACAAAGATGATCCTCCAAAGAAAAGCAGCAGTTCCCAAGGAAGAATAACGGTTATTTTACTCCGGTGTTGTTTAAGGACCAACGCGGGGCCTGTTAAATCAAGCTGCACCTTGCGCATAGGGCCTGGGTTTTTGTTGTCAAACGCTGCAACGTTTTTGTAATAAGGCATTTCCGCAATAAAGTCCAAATTTCAAATGTACACCAGTTTAAATTGCACGCTATTGCCAAAAAGTCGGAAGGAAGTTTCCCATGGGTTGATCTTTGAATGTTGAGAGCAAATATTTCTTGCTCCTAGCAAATTCCATAATCCTTTGGGAAAGCCGGCTTTTTGAAGACGGGCTAGCGAAGAACTAACTTTCTCGGAAAGAACTGCTGGAGTGCCGGCGGCGCTAATTCATCCAGCAACTTGAACGCTTGAGTCGAGTGGATTCCCTCCAAAGTTTCGCTGGCTCGTAGAAAGCGGTAGTGTTTCGAAGCTTGGGTGGAACAACAAGAAAATCTCCCGGTTGGGTAGAGAAAAATATTGGTGCATATGGGTGACAAGAGTGCAAATTACGAGCCAGGAAGGGTAAATCGAGATTCTTTGGCAGGTTCCTTGGTGGGAATTTCGTTGGAGAGACATATATAAATTTGTATACTTATATTAGAGATAATAGGCCTTTTTCAACAAGGAGAAACCGATGTCGAAGAATTCGAAATCCTCTGCCAATCAGGGAGACAACAATGGCCGGGAAGCTAATGGCCGTTTTGCCCACGGCAATTCCTTTGGCTGCGGGAATCCCTTTGCTCGCCAAGTGGCTCATTTGCGCAAGGAAGTCTTACAGGTCGTCGATGAGGTGAAACTACGAGCCTTGATCGAGCGACTGTATGAGGTGGCAATGAAGGGGATGTGGCCGCGATGAAATTGCTTTTGAGCTACACATTGGGAAAACCGACTGTTCCGGCGGAACATCCGGACCGTCTGGATTTGCAGGAGTGGGAGCAGATGAAGGAGGAGAGCGAGAAGATCTTTCAGGCGGATCGTCTTATTGGAACGCCGGAGTTGGGGATGTTTCTGAATATGGCTCGGGTGACGCGGCCGTCAATTGCCAAAGAAATGACCGGGAAATTTGCCGACAAACTGGAGGAGGATTTGGCGAAGGAGAAAGCGCAGGAGCAGAAGAAGTCTGCGAAAAAGAGTAAAGCGAAAGAGAAGGCGACGACAAAGAAAGGACAGGAGAAAACAGATATTGATATTAGAGATTTTGATAGTGCCGCAAGGTCGCTTTTGCAAGGCAATGAACCGTTGGAAGGTGACAGCGAATTATTGGAAGTAGTGAATTGCTTGTCAGATAGCGACATCTTAGGGATTCTCGGTGCAGGTTCACCGTCTACAAACGGGGAAATCGGTGGCGGTTCACCGTCAACCAACGGCAATTCGGTAAGCGGTCCGAAAGGGAATTATCCTTCCAAGAACGGGCATTTTCCCAGACGGAAACGCTGAGGATGCTGAGATAATATCAGCGTAGGTTATAGAAAGAGGTAGATTTGTAGAGTCTCAGGAACTTGAGGTGTCCGGGGTAAAGACCTATAACCTTACGCTCAAGTTTTGCAAGAGAGAGCAACTATGCAATAGAAGGAAGCACCTATCATCTTGGCCACGATTCACACCCAATGAAAAAACGGGAAAATTTAATAAGCCCCCCGAGTCTATCGAATAGAACTATAGTGGATTGTTAGGAGTTAATTTCCGGGGAAGCCGAGGTTGCCAAGGCTTGTTTAAAAAGCAAACGCGCCGGTTTCCTGTCCAAAGTTTGTATACCCGGGCCATGGTTTCCTTCGTTCTTCAATGCTCAGCGGGGTGAACATTACCAATGACTGAAGACTCTCTTTTTCTCGAAGCGTTAAGGAAAAAAGACCCGGAGCAGCGAAAAGCATTCCTGGACGAAGCTTGTGGAGAGGACAAACAACTGAGGCAGCGAATCGACGCCTTACTTGCCACCCTTGTGGATCGGGAAGAGGGACAGGCTCCGGACGAGCTTCCGGCAACCAAGGAATACACCACTCATTTCGAGGAAGACGAGTTGGGTTTTGTTAAACTTCCGGAAACGGAAAACATGGACCATTCCCAACCACCGAATTCGGTTATTTCCGGCAGATACATCTTTGCCCAGAAACTTTAGGTGCTTATTACGCTTCAGTACACCAGGCA
>CAZPPD010000328.1:0-6611 GCA_964588185.1 uncultured Alcaligenaceae bacterium
ATGGGTTTGCCAAATAACCTGGAAAGTGAGTCTAATATCACCCGTACCGGAGCAGGTCTGGGAACACCGAACTTTATCGCCCCGGAACAATTTCGGGACGCCAAGAACGTGGATCACCGCTCGGATGTGTATTCCTTGGGAGCCTGCCTGTACCAGATGGTCACCGGTGTCCTGCCTTATGCGGATACCAGCCCTGTGAAGATATTAATGCGGAAGCTGCACAACAATCTGGACAGTCCCAAGAAATTGGAACCAAGGCTCAGCCACCGGACCACCTTGGCCATTCTGCGGGCTCTTGAGGTCCATCCGGAGAAACGTCCCAATTCCTGCTGGGAATTCGTAGAAGATTTGGTAAACCCTGCCGAAGGACAAGGACTACCGGATTACCTTTTTTTAGAGAGCTCAAACCTAATTTGGTATCTGGTGGCCCAATATTCCAATTTCTACACCTTCCGCTACCTTGGCCGCGTCAAGGATGTGCAGACGGCACTGCTGAAAAAAGGCTTTTCGGATTTGCAAGCGGCATGGGTAAGTCAATGCATGGCCGGTCCTTTTGAACCGCTGAGTTCAGCGGCTGCCTTTGCCGATTTTTTCCAATCCATTCCGCCCGAATTTAAGTCACGCTTTTCCGAAGCTAATTTCCCTACGGTTCCTGAAAAGCCGGAAGACCTGTCAAACGCCCCCACAACCAGTTTCCGCAAACCTACCTTCGAGGCACTATCTCCGGCAGACACCATGCCCCGAGGCACCAAGAAAACCGACCCCGCAATTCGCGAAAACAATCCCCCCGAAGAATTGGGGCCCAAGCAATCCGATGCGGACGATTCGAGGACCAACCATGGACCGGAACCGCTCCCAACCTTAGACGTCCCGGCCGTGTCTCCGAACCAACCCACTCAAAGGGAAACCAACCCCTGGCCCGCCTTCTTCCTAATCGTAGTCCTGGGAGCCATCAGCTTCATCGCCAGCCAATACCTCTTCTTCTGGGCGGAATAATGGCCTCTCAAGGAAGGCAGCATTTTCACAACCACTAAGGTAGAAGCTTCTCTATCCTTTTCTCCGGATAAAACACCTCGATGCTTTGTTCCAAGCGAAGAACACAAAGCATCCGTTCTTGCCGGCAATAATCCAATGAATCCAGCCGCAACCTACTGGTTTTCTTCGCTTCCTTACTCTTCTTCAAGGTGGTTAGGTAAGTCACCACATCGACAAGGTCCTGTTTAGACATGAGTTTCGCCATGTCCGCAGGCATCAGGGAAACCGGCTTCTTGATCTTTTCCTCAATTTCCGATTCTTTATACTTTCGGACAATGGCATCTGCACCCTTGATCTCAACACCCGCCGCCGTGTCGCTAACGAGAACACCTTCGACTATATTCCCGCTTTTCAGGACTAAGGCGTAGGTCTCGTAGTTGTGACTGATCGCCGCACTGGGGAAGAGAATCGATTCGTACATCGCCTGCCGGCTCAACTTATTGCCGATCTCGGAAAGATCCGGACCGACCTCCTTGCCCATTCCATTGACCTTGTGACAGTTAGCGCAGGTACCGGCTTTCAGGAAGATCTGCAGGCCTCGCTTGGCATCACCACGGCTTCGCAGCAGCTCGGCGATAGAGGGCAGCTTCTGATTCCCCTTGGCAGCAGGAAGTGGGAATAGGCGATTGGCCTGTTCCTTGACATCGCGCCAGGTTGCCTGGTGAAGTGCAGCCGCCGTGGCTTCCTTGAGCTGCGGATCCAGTTTCTTGCGGGAAGCAAGGTTGCCGAGCTGCTTGGCACCATTGCGAACCTTAGCCAGCGACCGAACGGCTGCCCGCCGCAAACTCAGGTCCGCTTTCTTGTTCTCCACCAGCGGCAGCAGCAGTTCCTGAATTCTTCCGTCCTGTGAAGTACCCAAAACCTGAATGGTAGCCAGGGCAACCTCCATCTTTTTGTGCTCGAGAGCCTTCGAGATCAGTTCCCGTTGGTTCTTTGCCAACAATGCAGTGATTGCTTCTACTCCTATTTGGTTGTCGGGATTCTTCTGGGCTAATTCCAACACTTCCGGGTAGCGGTCCTTCAGATTAAATTGGGTTACCAGGGCGACAAATTGCTCCGTCCCCTTGTTCTGTTCCACCACTCGTTGCAGTGCCTTTTTGTATTTCGGGTTCTTGTTGATGTTAAAATTCTTGAGTCGGGAAACTGCCTCGGCAACGATGTAGGAGGTCCGCTCCTCTTTCCCTTTGGGATTACCGAAGGCAAGTTGAATCAACGCCTCATCTTTTTTCGGTCCGTCCTGAAAATCAAAAGCGCGGAAGTAGCGAGGCAAGCTTTCTCGGCCAATCGATTCTTGCGCAATGATCTTCTGCAAGTACTCCGGAGTGACCTCCGCGCGGGATCTCCAAATGATGTTATGACCGGCAGGTGTATCCCACTTTTCACCTACTTTCTTGAGGTAAGCAGAAAGGCAAGCATCCCAGTTCCCCCGGGCACCTATACCTAGGGCTTCGAGGTACCAACGGTCCTTGCCGTTATGCTGAGCGGCCAATTCCGCCCATACCTTGGCGACCTCCTCCGATTTCCTGCCATGAAGGGCAATCGCACATTCTCGGCGCACCTGAGGCGAAGGATCATGAGCCAACTTCTCCGCCAAGGCAACTACCTCCTTTTCCAACATCCGTGCCAACCTCAGGCCAACGATCCGTATGTTTGGATTCTGATCTTTCGTCGCCAAGTCAATGTAGTGCTGCTCCTTGCCTTAGATCCGGCCAAGCAACCACAGGACTCGCGCCCGAATTCTTGGATCCGGATCACTCTTGAATACCTTCAGCAGCTCCGCTTCCGCCTTGGTTTGCATTTCGTGCAGGGATTTCCAAGCCAGGTATCGGACCGAAAGAGCTGGGTTTTTGAGGGCTTCGATTGATCCTTCGGCGGTTTTAAAGTCAAACTTTGGTACCACATTCTTCGAATCCGGAGGTGCCACGCGGAACAAACGGCCTTTGTCGATGTCCCCCATGCGGTGACCGCCTACACCCGGATCATACCAGTCGGCAACAATAATCGAACCATCCGGAGCCGTCGCCACGTCCGATGGCCGGAACCAGCGATCCCGTGACCCTTCGAGGATATTTTCGATCGTCGCCTTGTACCCAGCTCCGTCCTTTTCCACCGGGTAGGCGCGAACCACACTCGGTCCGGCATCACAATGGATCACCTCATTGTGAAATCGCTTCGGCAGTAAGTTGCCTTCGTAAACACAAATCCCACAAGGCGACCCTGCTCCGGTTTGCAACAGGTTGGGCACAACACCCGGATCGTTCAGGTGCCAGTGACGTAAAGGGACCTCCTCCGACATGCCGGTTCGCGGACTCCGCCAACCTGCTCCGGTTTTTTCATCCCGGTAACCAAAGTTGCCAAACTCCATTACATAGTTGATACGCACTCCGCGGTTGCCGTCGTCGTCATTGTCGGATTGCCACAAGGTTCCAAAAGAATCAATGGTCACCTCGTAATTATTCCGGAAGTTGTAACCCAGCACTTCAAAGTTGCTGCCATCCATATCACAGCGGAAAACCATCCCTTCCCGATACGGTTGAGAGTTGGCGGCTACGGTGTTGCCTAGCTTGTCAATGACCGGCTTGCCATTCTTGTCGTGAACGGAGCGGCCGGTATTTCCAAAGTTCCAGTACAACCGCCCATCGGGCCCAAACAGAAAAGCGTGAGCCGAGTGATCATGTTGCCGCTGACCGGTGCGGGTGAACAACAACTCTTTGCGATCCGGCCGGTCATCGCCATCCTCGTCCGTAAAGACAAACACATTCGGAGAACAGGACACTATGACCTTGTTGCCCAGGACACAAATCCCCATTGCCGAGTCGACATCTCGCCCTTGGTAATAGACTTTTTGTTTGTCGGCTTTGCCATCCCCGTCGGTATCTTCCAGGATCAGGATGCGGTCCCCTTCCTTGCGGGTCCCGTTCCGTCCGCGATAGTTGATCACCTCGCAGACCCAGATCCGGCCCCGGTGATCGATATCAATATTCGTCGGGCTCAACATCATCGGTTCGCTGGCAAAGAGTTTCGCTTCCAGTCCTTCGCCAACATCCAGGTTATCCACCGCCGCAGAGGGATCCCGGACGACATTACCCTGATTCCGGGACGTAGTTTTTCGCACCACATTCTTGGGGAGCTTGTCCACATAGACGTGAAACTGAACACTGGTAGTGTTACCGCCTTGTTGGTCCGTGCCTCCATTATCAACGCCGCCCCGGGCCTTGAAGCGCGTGACCCCCTCGGGCAGGTCGAAAACAATCACCGAGTTGGCATGCGTTCCAATTCCATAAGGGACCTCCTTCCCCGCAATTCGAAGAGGTCGGCCCTCGGCATTCTTGTTAATGTTGACGTCGCCCCAATCCGAATTAGCCGATTGCCATTTCAATTCCGTCAACTTGATATCTTTGCCGTCTTTTATCAACCGGGGCTCCGCCCAATCGGCCCAATCGCAGGAAAATCCATTCCCGCCATCGGTCACTACCAAAAATAGCTTTTTCCCGCCGGAAACATCGACATCAATGTCCACCGCATGCCCCGGAGTTCGCTTGCTAATGACTTTACTTTGGAATCTCTTCCCTTTTTTGGTTTGAGCCGAAAGAGACGGGCTCCAAGCCGGGTGAAATAGGATCAATAGTAATCCCAACGAAGGCAAAAGCCTGGTGAGAGAATAAGAGAACACTTTCGGCATTATTTTCTCCTGGAAGATCCAAATTTAGGAATGATAATTCTGGGGTGTTTTTAGCAGTGTGAACTATTGCAGCCGCAGTGGCAGCTTCTGCAAACGTCCATACGCCCTTTTGTAGCATAATTTTAACAAGAATTAATTTTGTAACAGAGATGAAAAGCGAATCCAAATCAAAATCCACCGATGAGCCCAAAAAGGGAAAGCCCGGAGTCGGGAAACATCCCAAACCCCGGGCCCAATGAGTGAAATGGTTAGCAAGATCTTCGGAGAACTTTATTCCGGATAATAGGGGGGCGTACTATATTTCCGCAGGTAATAGTCGGCCTCCTGCATGGCCCGGTTCACTTCTTGGAGAGCCAAATCGGTTACCGGGCGATAGCATCCACAGCCCTCCTGGAACTGATACCACAGCCGGGTCTTGGGGCACCAGAACAGCATCGTCTCCCGTTGCTCATCCCAGACCTTGTGACTCCAAAAGTTGTTATTGCGGCCGCGATAGCATTGACGATCCAAGTCGATGATCTGTCCCCCCCCGCGAACAATGACTCGATTGCCGAAGCCATTGCGCGAATTGCGGATGGTCACATTTCCGGGCGTGTCATTGTCCACGATGATCGTGTTGCCGAAGCCGTTGCCGGATCCAAATACTTTGGTGACCGACCGCTCTTGGGGTTTCACTCGTGGTTCCACCGGAGCCACCGGCTGAGGTTTTTCCTGAGTTTCCACTTCGGGTTTCTTACCTTCGGGAACGGCTTGAGGCACGGGACCGGGAACCGGATCGGTCTCAGGTACCGGGTCGACAACCGGAGTGACCTGTGGAGGAGGATAATAAGACGTTGGTTGTTGGGTTTCTTCCGACGGCGGAGTGGCAGGTTCTGCATTGGGAAGTTCCGCATTTACCAGGCTGGTTATACCGCTTCCCGCCGTCACTGCCAAAATCAAGAGATATAAAATACGGGGCATGGCGTGCTCCTTTGTTGGGTACAATTTTCAGAATGGAGGACGGGTCTCCAGGCCCGCCCAGATAGGCCGGGAACGGAGACCCGGCCTAGGAACGAAGGGCAATCAATTTCCAGCGTGGATAAAATTCCCAATCCCATTACCACTGTTGGTAATGATGTTCAGGTTCACGCCAAACCGTCCCGGATTATAAACTGGAAAACCAGGACCATACTGAACCGGATACCCGCATCCCGGTCGACCAACCGGCCCCGGAAAATGTCCCGGAAAGCCGCCCCGGTTGGTGGCAATGATCCGGTTGCCAACGCCATTGCCGCTGCCGTAAATCATGTTGGAGTTATAGCCGCCACCGAAATAACCATTTATATTCCGGCTGATGATATTGTTGTAAGCCCCGTTGCCGCTATTGGTGATAAGGTTCCGATTGACGCCATACTGAGCAAAAGCCGAGCTGGAGGTCGCCAAAACCATCCCAAACGCAGCAATAATACCAAGGAACTTTTTCATGAAAGGATCCTCCTGGAGTAAAAAGTGGTGTTAAAGATCATTGGTGAGTCCTTTTGATCTTTGTTGTTGAATCCGTCAACAAAACGCGGGAGGTTAGTGGACTTGCGCGGAGAATGTCAATCTTCACGATGAATCAGAATGGTGAACTTAGGCGGGACATAGCCCTGGGAGCGATTCCGCAAAAGGATTAACGTTTCAATTCGAGATGTAAAATCTGCAGGTCAGTCAGGATCGACTCTCGCTTCAATTCGGGAGAATTTTCTTCCATCAGTAATTCGGATTCCATTTGCGCTTCGAGTTGTTGCAACAGGTCTTCGCAGTTGTCCGGGGGTTTTTCCAGAAATGCCGCCAACCGCTCGGCTTTGGCTTGCTTCTCATTGGCATCGGACCGAAATTCCTTGGCCCAGCGATGAATGCCGAGGTAGACGTA
>CAZPPD010000329.1:0-1990 GCA_964588185.1 uncultured Alcaligenaceae bacterium
TGCGCTCCAGAAGGCCGCCGGCAAGAAGATCCAGATCAAGATCAAGGAGATCAACGCTACCGCCCGGTTTTTGCGTGTGATCTCGGAACAATATTTGATTCCCAGAAATTTGGATAAGGCGTAGCCGATGATTTGGCTGGTAACGAAGGCTGTTTTGAGATCTATCTCCGTCCCCAAAAAGCTAAAATTGGTGTAAGTGCCTGCAGAAAACGGTTTGCGGAATGCGTACATACAAAAATAGGTGGAAAACGCCACCATCATGGAGAATGTCACAAAGATCCATTGCGGGGAATTCTCCAGCCAATTTTGGATTGTCTTGGATTGCATCAAGAAACTCCGCCAGGTCGCTGGGCCGAGCCACTGGGTTTCCCAAAATGGCTTTGAAATCAGTAGCTATAGGGTCTTCCAAAAAATATCTCTGGGATCCTGCTCTGCTTTAATCATTAAATTGATGAGACTATTTACGTAAAGGAGCGAGGATGGCCCGCTATCCAAACGATTCCTGGCGGTATTAAACCGGATCCCTCACCCAAAATATCCTGGGGAATTCCAAAATCCTGGGGAATTCCCAGTTGAGTTGGACTGAATTTTGGGTTCTTCAGATATCTGGTTGCCCTGCTCGCCCCGGCCATTCTGAAGCTTTCGCGTTTTTTCTGAAAGCTAAGTACTCTGTGAATCTGGGCGAGCATGCTCAAGACCAAAATGTGGATTACCATCCCAAAATCCACTGGGACACCCGTTAAATTGGTTGCCGTTGACAGAAAATCCCAATTTGTGTTCCTTTAGGATTCGCATTTGTCCGCACTTAGGAAATGAGAAACGAATGTCGACTGCCACTGTTTCTGCCGGCAAAACGGAGAGCATACCACAAAATGCTCATTTGCAGCCCAAGAAGGTCAACTCCCCGATAGAAGTTTCCGTCTGCATAGTGAACTGGAATTGCCGGGATTTACTTCGCGCTTGTTTAAACTCACTTCGGGAAGATCTGCAGAAAACTCGCTTGGAAGTAATTGTGGTCGACAACGCCTCAACTGATGGTGCGGCGGAAATGGTTGCCCGGGAGTTTCCCGAAGTAATCCTCATTCAGAATGCCGTCAATCAAGGCTTTTCAATAGCGAATAATCAAGCCGCTCGGTTGGCGAGAGGCGAATACCTGTTTTTTCTGAACAACGATACTCTTGTCCCGCCCTCTTCCCTTTGCGGTCTTTTGAAATTTGCCGAGAACAATCCGGATGTCGGCCTGATTGGGCCTCGGCTAATCGGTGCCGATGGTAATTATCAAGTTTCCTACCGATGTAAACCAACGGTTCGAACCTTGCTCAACCGAACTCTGCTCTTTCGTTGGATAGGACTATTCCGGAAAGATTATCTTCGCTATCGCCGCCGGGAATTTGACCCGTCGAAACCGCGTAAGGTGGACATCCTGATGGGAGCGGCTTTGTTCACCAACCGGAAGAAATTTCTGAGTTGGGGAGGTTGGGATGAAGATTTTACCTTTGGCGGAGAAGATTTAGAGCTGTCCACCCGAATCGGTTCTCAAGCTCCATTAGTGTATTGGCCCGAAGTGGAAATCGTGCACCACGGCCGCGTCAGCACCCGCCGGCATATTGCTTTTGCCTCGACGCAGATTGCTGTGGGCATGCTTCGTTACCTGAGGAAGTCTGGAGTTGCGCCCTGGAAACTGTGGATCTACAAGTTGGCAATTATTTTGGACACACCCATTCTGATCCTCGCCAAAACTGTGGAGTTTATATGGCGATTAATCCGCAACCGCCGAGAGAAGGCGAGAAAAAGCTTGCTTGGAGTGAAAGCGGGCTGGCATTTCTTGACCAGTGGATTGATTGATTTTTTGAGGGCTTGAGTCGGTTCCCTAGAGAAGCGAGCAGGTTGATCAAGTAGATAGCCCCCGAACCCGGCCGTCGCTGTTTCCGAATTCTCTTGTTGCCACTCCGGCAGCATTAAGTACATCCACCCAAAGATTGATGAGTGG
>CAZPPD010000329.1:2000-6603 GCA_964588185.1 uncultured Alcaligenaceae bacterium
CGAGGCGACAACGAATGTGGCGCCCGGTTTCCAAGGCTCCACCACCGCCGCCACCTACCAAGACCGGCAGGGCAAAGGGAGTATGGGCATTTCCATAGCCAAGGCCGCTCCCGTAAAACACGATGGAATTATCCAATAAGGTTCCTGACCCTTCTCGAACGTTCTTCATGCGTTCGAGAATGTAGGTGAAAAGGGAGACATTAAAGCGATCAATTCGCCGCAGCTTGGCTAATTTTTCCTCCTCTCCACCATGGTGAGATAATTCGTGATGTCCTTCTCGAACACCAATGGCAGGAAAGCGTTGCTCGCTGGCAGCTATACCGAACATGAAAGTGCATACCCGAGTGGCGTCGGTTTGGAAAGCAAGAACCATCAGGTCGCCCAGTAGGCGAACTAACTCGGCGTAGTCGGTAGGCCTTTGGTCGGGAACCCGAATATTGGGAACTCCACCTTCTCCCGTCGGCGGCGTTGAATTGACCCGGCGTTCGAGCTGGCGTACGGAATAGAGGTATTCGTCCAGCTTTCGCTGATCATTTCGACCAAGCTGACTCTGCAAGCGGCGGGCATCTTCCCGGACCTGATCGAGAACACTTCGGCGAATGGAATTTTTCTGCGTCGCTTGTGCCGGCGTAATGTTACCTGCCGCTTGATCTCCAAACAGCCGTCGAAATACCCGGCGCGGATCATTGTCCGGCGGAAGGGGGGTTCGATCGTTTCGCCAGGAGATACAGGAACTATAGGCACAACTGAAACCGCTGTCACATTGGCCGTTCAAAGCCGGACTGTGGACGCCAAGTTGCAAGGAGGGAAGCCGCGTTCCTTGTCCAATGCGGTCGGCAAGGATCTGATCGACACTTTTGCCGGCTCTTACTCCCTCCCGGTCGGCAACCGCACCTGTGAGTAAGGCCGTGGTCGGTCTTGCATGTCCAACGCCGCTGCGTTCCGCGTAAGGAATCTGGGATAATCCGGTAATGACCGTAACGTCTTGCTTGACAGTTCGCAAAGGTTCAAGAGTTGGGGAGAGGGTATATCGAGCACCTTCGGCTACCGGTTTCCAAGACTCCTGTACTACCCCATTCGGCACATATAAAAAGGCTACACGTTTTGGAATATTTGCTTGTGCCAGACCGGAACTTTTCGGAAGCATGGCTTCCAACAGTGGCAAGGATAAGGCTACACCAGTTCCACGTAAAAAGGTTCTTCGGGATAATTGCATGGATTCTCCAGTTGGGTTCGTTTTCCTGGTCAATTAATTATTTCACTTTTACTTGCACCGGGATATCAATGTAATAAAGACCCCGTTCCGGTTCATCGGACTTTCCTTGGGACAGCATTCCTACTCTCCCTGCTTGAGTAACCACACGAACGGCCGCCTCATAGGTGCCCGCTTTCTTTCCACCCAGAAAGCGGACTTGAAACGGTTCATATTCCGGTTGTTTGCCGCCTTCCAAGCCAACCTTTTTGTCCTGGCCTGTTAACACAATTCCCTTTTTATTTGCAGTCAGGTGAGGTCCAACCAACTCAAAATTAGCCGGTTCCTTGCCCATTAATTCAATGCCTACGTGCTTGGTTTCGACCATGTACTGGCGTTGCTTGTCGGGGCGGAAAAGTCGGGAAGTTCCATAAAGGATCGTATTCCAGGTTTGGCCTAGGTGATCGGGCAGAGCCTTTTGTTGGGCATTGTAGATTTTTCGTTCTTTTGATTCGGCACCCTTGTTTACTCCTACAGTCCCTAGGTCAATAGGTGATTTATTGCTGATACCCAACTTCGGGCGGATAAAGCGAATAGGCGAAAAATTCCCAATGACGGTCTGGGCGTGCGTTCGAATCAAAACGGAAATGTCATTGGCCCAGGCACCTCCCATATTTGCAGTTCGGCGCCCTACTCGGGTTAGCCGGTGTTGCCCTTCCCCTTTCACCTTAAACCGGGGACCTGCAGCAAAGACTGATCGGTTGTGGGCACCTCCAATGTTAATCCAAACATCAAAGTCATCCTGGTCTTTTGCTACTAATCGAACATCAAAATCAAACGAGTAAATAGTTCCCGGCCGCGGGTTAACCGGACCTACCAGGCCAGCTCCCCAGCGTTGGTTCCAATGTGCTACTTTCATGACTACATTCTGGTCCGTCTCCGGAATTGGTGTGATAGGCATTAGGAAATCGTCGCTATATTCCCCAGGAGCTATCAATCCGGGAATAAAGAATAGGCGCAAAGGCTCTCCCATTGCGACCTTGAACGGATAGCGAAACACTTTCAGTTTTGCCTCTTTGACGCTTCGAGATGCTACCTTCAATTCCTTACTTTGGCCCGCGATTGCTCGTAGCAATGGTTTGAGTGAGTGTACTTCAAATTGAATCGGACCTGCCGGTTTTTTCGCGCCTTGGCGTGGACGTAATTTGAGAATCATCTGCTGGTCCGGGTTTCCCTTCAGGTCGAAGGCCACCTCAGGTGGTAAGCCGGCAATGCCGATCTGATCCGGGTTGCGGCGTTTTCGAAATGGGTCGCTGTCGACGATGGCAAGAACTAAGGCGTTGAACCGGTCTCCACCTTTTAGCATTCGTTGTTCGATTTCATGAACCACCTTGCGGTCGTAGCGCTCCAAATTGCGGCCGAGTGCATAGATCAGCATCTGCTTGGCGAGGTTCTTTCGGAACTGGCCCACATAACGGTTTGCCAGCAGCTCAATCAACTCATTTGCGTTCTTGAAGGTCGCACCATCGGGTAGTTTGCCGCTGGCGTCAATCGGCCGGCCGTTGTCCTTGCTCCGCCAGGCTCCTATCGCATCAAAGTTTTCGAAGGCAAGTCCTAATGGGTCCATGCGATTGTGGCAGGAAGCGCAGCGGGGATTGGAACGATGCTGCTCCAACCGTTGGCGTAAAGTTCCGGATAACTTAACTGCTTCCAGCGAGCCGGCATCGGCAACAGGAGGTGGAGGTGGTGTTCCGAGGATAGCCTCCAATATCCAGCGACCGCGTTTAACCGGTGAGGTTCGCGTGGGATTGCTGGTAAGGGCCAAAATACTACTATGGGTCAGAATCCCTCGACGCGGCAAACCTATTAGACTTACTTGCCGAAACGTTTCTCCTTCGACTCCCTTAATGCCGTAATGGCGAGCAAGTCTGCCGTTGAGGAATGTCCAATCGGCCTTAAGCAGTTCGGTGATAGGGAGGTTTTCCCGGATGATCTTTTCAAAGACCAGATGAGTTTCTTTTTTCATGGACCTCTGCAAGGCAGGATCGAAATTGGGAAAGGTCTTCTTGTCCGGTCCAATCAGTTCGAGCCTGCGCGTTTGCAGCCATTGACCGGCAAAATTCTCAACCAACCCATCTCGAACTTTCGGGTCCGAGAGCATTCTGTGAATCTGCTTATTTAGCTGGTCCTCTTTTTGCAACTGCCCCTTTTGGGCAAGATTCCATAGTTGTTCGTCCGGCATCGTGCTCCACAAGAAATACGACAATCGCGAAGCAAGCTCAAAATCATCAATGGCTCGATCTTGTCCAATCGGCCCATCTTCTTCAATGCGGTACAGGAACCTGGGAGACAGCAGAATGTATTGCAGGGATGCTTCCATGGAACCCCGATACCCAAACCCTTTGCTCTCACAGCTCCGATAGAACGCCAATAAGTTCTCCTTTTGGGTATCCACTAAAGGACGCCGGAAAGCTCGTTGCATGATTGGAAGCAGGAGTTCCTTGGCGAATTGATGTCCCGGTTTCGCTTTGGTGGGCCAAAGTTGGAGGTTTTTCCCGATCTTCTGATCAAACCATTTTTTGCTGATCACCTCAGCGGCATCGGCGTAGCGATCCATTAGTACGGGTGGGAGAGAAATAACGTCCGCTAAATTGTCGAAACCATGAGCAATATCATCCGATGGAAAATCGCTGGTATCAATCTCTACCCCCAGCAGGTCGCGGATAGTGTTTCGGTAATCCACCTTCGTTAGGCGGCGAATGGTAACCCGCCCGGGATTGCTAACGTCTCCTAGTGCAACATCAATTCGGGAGTTGAGCCAATTCACCAAAACGGACCGTTCCCCGGCATTGGGCCGGAGTTTATGATCCGAGGGAGGCATGGTTTGCGTGCGAATTCGCTCGGCTATTCGATCGAGGCGCTTCAGATCCTTTAAGGCTGTAGGAAGACTTTCGTTGGGTGAATCCAAACGAAGCCTAGCTTTGGGTTTCGCGCCGCCATGGCAGTCTGTGCAATATTTGTTTAGCAAAGGTTGAATCTGCTTTCCAAATAATTCGTCCTGTGATTTCGCAGGAGTTGGATATGCTAGCGATGTTAAAAAAATGGTTAGGAGAGATAGCCTTCTCATCTTGGATTCCGAGGAAAGATTGTTGGAGGATAATTGAAGATCCTATCGGCGGGATAACACTTCTATCTTATTTCAGAAGAGGGGATGGAACAACCAGAAATTAAGCCTGATGGAATTTAAGCTATTAATATGGGCCAAAGGCTAGAAAAATGGCTAGCCAATGAAAGGAGGCCGACAGTGTGGTTCTGCCGGCCCGTGGTTTAGTATTCGGATATTCTATGAGATCAATATAATCCATAGACAACTGCTCCGACTAAAAAGGGAGCAACAAACAACAACACGAC
>CAZPPD010000330.1:0-6597 GCA_964588185.1 uncultured Alcaligenaceae bacterium
GGGTCAAGCAAAGGAAACCATGTTGCAAGGCCATGAGGGGCCAGTCACCGCCGTTGTCTTCTCCGCAGATGGGAAGAACCTGATCTCAGCAAGCAATGACAACACCATTCGAATTTGGGATGTACAAGCAGGCACCGTGAATAAGGTCCTTGAAAAAGAGCCCACGAGAATTTTAGAGCGGTCCCCGGACGGAGAAACATTTGTAACCGGGGCAGAGACCGGCAAGGTAATCTTTAGAAACTTCTCCGATGGCAAGGAAAAACGAACCATGAATTGCCCGGGCCCTGTGGAGGCTCTTTGTTTCTCTCCTGACGGTAAAAAGCTGGCCTGCGGTGGATCAACGAGGGACCACCTCAACCGATCCGGTTTCATTCAGGTCTTTGACGTGGAATCCGGTAAAGTCCAAGGGACAACCTTGCAGACAAGTTCGGAGGTACTATCGCTGGTATTCAGCCCTTCAGGGGAAAAACTTTTCTCCGGCGGCAATGACCGCAAAATTCTGGAATGGGACGTTGCCGGGGGAAAAGTTACTCGCGAGGTCCAAGGACACGTAGGTTGGATCTCAACATTAGCCGCCAGCCCAAAGTTCAACCTGATAATCTCCGGCAGCTACGATACAACCATCAAAGCATGGCCTACTCAAACTTCCCCCAATCAATTTCAGGGATCTTCCCGCGGAAATCTGGATGTCGCCCTTTCTCCCTTAGGTAAAGAGGTCGCCGCAGCGGGCAGCGATGGTTCGGTCTGGGTCTGGGACACGAAGACCGGTAAGGAACGGTTCCACGACAAACTCGAAAACGATAACGTTACCCAACTCGCTTTGGCAAATGACCTGGAAGATAAAGTTTTCCTTGGATATGGAACTTCCAACGGCAAACTTGTTGTTCACAATTTGACCGACGGCAAAATCTCTCACCAATTCGAAGCCTTCATGAAACCCATCACCGATATTTCCTTCTCCAATCTGGGGAAGAGGATTGCGGCGGCAGATACTGAGGGAAACATTCGCGTTTGGGATCTGCAGGAGGGCGAAATTGACTCCGTAAAGGATATTCGGGGAACCCGGATATCCTTCTCCCTAAATGGTAACCAACTTGCCGTCGCCGAAGGGGTAAATCCATTCCTGTTCGACTTATCCACGGGCGAAAAAATTGAAATTCGGGATAAGAATCAGAAAGGCCACCCCTTAGAAAGTGCCATAGGCCATGCCGGACCCATCTTGTCAATTTCGTTTCTGGGAATTCTGCCGCATGTCGTGACGACAAGCAGGGATGGCACGCTGAAGCATTGGGACTTTGTGGAAAAAACCGAACGCGATTCTCTCCGAGGCCATATAGGAGCCGTCAATTCAGTTGCGACATCAGAAAACTATGTCTTCACCGGGGGAACCGACGGGACCGTTCGGGTTTGGGACTTGGTTCAAGGGGAACGGTTCACTTTCAACGATCACAAAGGCCCCGTCAACGCTGTAGCTGCATCGGGCCGCTTTTTGGCTTCCACCGGCAGGGACGGAGTCGTTCGCTTGTATCGAGCTGCACCAACCGAATGAGGGAATCATGCCTGAAGGGAACATCCAACAATTTCTCGCCGGCAATGCCTTCGCCGTAGCCGGAGCTTCGCGCGACCGCAGCAAATACGGCAACAAAGTCCTCCGGGTCTACCAACAAAAGAACTACCAGGTATATCCCCTCAACCCCAACGCGGAGGAAGTGGAAGGTCTCCAAGCCTACCCGGACCTTAAATCCCTCCCGGAATCCGTTCACGGCATTTCCATCATCACACCGCCGGATATAACCGAAAGCATCGTTGACGAAGCCATTGACCTCGGCATCTCCCACATCTGGATGCAACCCGGAGCCGAAAGCCCAACCGCCATCCAAAAAGCCGAACAAGCGGGAATCAACCTCATCGCTGGCGGGCCCTGTCTGCTGGTGGTGCTTGGTTTCCGAGACTAAGTGACTTAAAAATGGTGGCCGAAATGGTGAAGGTATTAAATAATCCCAGCTTTCTGCCAACACTTGGTTAATTAAGGTCCTTTCTGCGAGAAACAGAAAACCTAAAGAACCAAGGATCCCCCACCAACTCCATTTGAGAAACCAACTTGCTGCCCCCAAGGCATGTCCAAAAGTAATCAGAAAAGAAATAATAAGAGTTGCCGAATTTCGCCAAAACAAAATTATTATGGAAAATAAAATGGCCCAAACCAAGGCAAGGCAAATGAATAGCCAAGGACTGTTAACAAGTAAGATTCGGGCTAATGGATTTCCTTCCTGGGCTTCCTCAAGATTTCCCTTCCAATATCTTTCAGGTTGTAGGGAAAGAGTAATGAGAACGTCTAGAAAGTAAAACAAAAGGGCTGGCAAACAAATCCAGATTCGCAAGTTCAATTTTTTCAATTGATATATTTCCAAATCCGCAAGCGAATGATCTTTTGGTGTTGGTTTTGTTGAGAATCCTTCCCAAATTATTTATCCAGCTTCGAGTTTTTCTTGAAAAACTTCATTTTGTTCCCCCTAAATTTGCACCTCCCCAACTTTCGTATTCTATAGTTGATTGTCAGGTCTACGGGTCCAGGGAAGGTATATTTTCCGGCCCATAAGCTCAATTTTTATTTCAGGGAGCAACTTTTATGAGAACCGCCAAGCGGACCCTATGCTCTCGTCCCGGGTTGGCCACCGTCGAATTGGCCATTACTCTCCCCTTAGTCCTAATTTTACTGATTGGCGTTTGGGAGGTCGGGCGATTAATCCAAGCTCGCCAAGTACTTTTCAACGCCGCCCGCGAAGGTGCTCGTATCGCGGCCCAAGGATTTATCATTAACCAGGAAGGTGACCCTACCAGCATCGAAGTAAGTACCGGATCTCCCAATGTTGAAAACACCATTCGCAATTATCTTCGGGAGAACGGATTGGATGACACCGGCTTGGAGGTCACCTTTGTTTATGAGGATGGAGAAACCACACTAACGCAACCGCATGAAGCAAGCAAAGGACAATTGTTTCGCATTACCGCTGAAGTGCCGTTTAGTAACGTCCAATGGTCTTTGTTACAACTGACCGATACCCAAAAGTTAACTGCTACCGTCCAATGGCGGTCTGTCGTGGATGATCCCTTTACGCTGGATACCGAGCTACCGACCTGGTAAAGCAAAAGGCTCTTACCAGAAGGAGAAAGCATATGAAAATACCACTTTCCAATACCCGTGGCCGCCAGGGAACTACTTTGGTCGAATTTTCCGTGGTAATCAGTATCGGCCTGTTATTCCTTTTCGGCATATTCGAATATTCCCGGTATGTCTTCATGCTTCACCTGGCAAATAATGCCGCCCGAGAAGCCGCTCGCTATGCCTCGGTCAATACCAATACCGGCGAGACCGAGGAAGACATCAAAAACCTGGTTCAGCAGAAGATGTCCGGTTTTCATCATGTGATTAAGAACTATAACGTGGAAGTCATGAACGTAGATCCGGACACCGGAGAAGAGATCATGGATGTTGATCCCGACAGTGGAGAGGAGACGGCAACTTCCTGGAAAGATTCCGGATTTGGCGATGCAATCATGGTTCGCATTACCGGAGAATTCTCCCCGGTTTTGCCGGACTTTTTATTTATGGGCAATTCTATTCCCGTCCAAGCAACCGCAATGGCTAGTAGCGAAGCTAATTAAACGGGTACCCCCACAGAGGAAGAGGAACGATGAAAATCACCCAAAGAAAATGCCGGCAACGGCATGGAACCACCTTGGTTTTGTTGGTTATTTCCATAGGCGCCTTGTTCGCCATGATTGCCTTGGCAATCGACATCGGCATCCTGGCCATGGCACGTAGTGAAGCACAAAATGCCGCGGATGCCGGAGCTTTGGCAGGTGTCCGCGAAATTAACGGCGATTCCGACAACGACAACAACTCCGCCGCCGTAGAACCCGCAGTTTTGGCAACCACCTCCGAAAACACGATTCTAAGCCGGGCGATTCCAGATGAGAATGTGGAGACTGAAATCGGCACCTACACCTACGACAGTGATGCCGGAAAGTTTGTGGTGGGTTTCCCCGAAGTAAAACCGGATGACGAAAACTGGGGAGCGGTTCGGGTAACGGTCAGCGATACCCACAACACCGCTTTTGCTCGAGTGTTGTCCATTGATACGCTCAGCGTTGTGGCCAAGGCAACCGGCATCCACCGTCCCCGGGATATTGCCATCGTTTTGGACTTTTCCGTCTCCATGCGGTTCAGCTCGATTTTCGCTCATCCCTACAGCGGTTCTTACGATGGCGGCCTCAACGCGGACAGCCGCATTCCCCGGTTTGGCCATTGGTCCCCAACGAGTATGCAGGATTTGATGTATCGTTCCGAGGCATTCATTCGGGACAATGGCGAGGTTCTTGCTCCCAGTAATTTCACAATTGAAACGGACAATGGCCCGGCCATCGTGGATGATTTTTTCATGGAGGATTCCAATGGAGAGCTGATACCGGCATTTAACCGGTCGGGCGTTCCCTATGTTCCCGATGTAGCTGCTACTCCGGCACCAGACGACTTTGACATCCAATCGGATGACACCGAAAACTATGTCGGCGATAAGTGGCCCCGTGTGAGCAATGATGTCAATGAGGATTATGCCAAGACGGTTCAGGAGTATCTGCAGGGAAACAATACCGTCCAATCGGATACCCACGAGAAGGATGCCACCTTTGAATCCGAAGGCTACGGCGAAAACTTCGTCGGTTATTCCATGGGGCCGGGATACTATGGAAAGACCTTTTACATTTGGCCTCCTGATCCAAGGCCGGAGTTTGATTGGCGAAAGAAATTCTTTACCTATCACAATTCTTCCGATGCAATGGATGATAACTCCCATCTTTGGGAGAGTAACGGCAATTGGCGGCAAGCAGGCTCTGATGACAGCTATGACATCAACTACACCGAAGTAATCCAATGGATCAAATCCGGCCCCAATGTATTTCCTCCCAATCTTCGGGCCGGGCGTTTGGTTTACTATGATTCCATCCCCGATTCGATTCCTGATTCCGGCGGTACCTTGGATGAAAAGTTTTGGCGGGCCTACATTGACCATGTCATTGGTGCGGGCAGCACGAATCGGTCCTTATTCGGCAGTCCCAATTACCAGTGGGGTACCACGCGCATCACTGCCAAGTCGAGCCTCAATAGTGAAGCCGATGATCGGCCCTACATGCACTACAACGATAACCCCCGGCGGCCGAAAGCCCATTTCTGGTTCGGACCACTGACCATGCTCGGGTTTATCGCTCAGAACAACAATCGAAATATGTTGCCGGGAACTTGCCATGAATCCCAAACATGGCAATTGAAGGCCGGCATCAATTCTGCCATCACTGATATCAAGAAAAACCACCCCAATGATTGGGCGTGTTTGATTTATTTCTCCTCGAGAAGTGATTTCAAAGATCCTCGTGTCGAGATGGGAAAAGAATGGCAAAAGATGAAAGATGCGTTGTTCTTCCCTTACAGTTTGCTCAACAGTCTGGATGATCCTGAATCTTATATCAGGCCGTATAACAATAACATCCAAGGCAACTCGGCCGGAAACGTCCCGGTCGCAGTGGGCGGAACCGGCCCCGATATGGGATTCAAGGTGGCCTACAATGAGTTTGCCAAAGGACGAAAAGGGGCCGGAAAAGTGGTGATCTTTCAAACGGACGGGGTTCCCAATCGAGTTGCCGATAGCAATTTTTCCAACGGCGGTCCTTATAATTCGGAGTATACCGACCTGGGAGACTTCACCTTCTACGGCAACAATGACCCAACGGTTATCTCCACAACCTTGGGAACCGTTGATCGACTTGTTGCCCGTGAGGATAATAATCTGCCCGGTTATTCCACCAAGCGAATCCCTGTTTACGTTCACGCTATCGCTTTTGGAGATTTGTTTGAAAATGACACCGATTCCTCCAGCGATGCAATGGATTTTCTAGTGCAGGTGGAACAACACGGAAATACTTCACCGGATAGTGCAGACAGCATTCCCGATTTCAAGATCATCATCGGCAATTTTGATGACCGGACGGAAAGCCTTCGGGAAGCAATAGAACGCATTATGCAAAGCGGGATCCAAGTGTCTCTGCTTGAGTAATACTTCCGGAGGTGGAATAAAACTTCTGGCCCGGTGGCACTGTCGCCCAGTCCATCGGGCTTTTTCCTTTCACGGGCATTTTCTTACTCTTCACTGGTCCCGTTCTTTCTTCGTTGCAAGTGAACACGCCAAGGCCGCTCGGCTCGGACCACTTCCCATTCGGCGGATGCATCAAATGCTTGACGTTGTCGTTCGGCTTGATTCCTGTCCAGCGGGCCACTGTGAATGTGGAAACCATAGCGCAAACGCAGAGGTCGATTACGTACCAATGTGACCGCATTACGCAAGTTAAAAGCCGCAGACATCCAGCCATCATCGCGGACGTGCCAGGAAGTCGGATAGTGAGGATTTCTGGGGTGGTCGAACCAAGTGATTCCCTCGGTGGCATTGCGAGTGATAGGTCCGCTGTAATCAATCAACCGAGCAGGTTTGCTGAATATTGGCTGCTGTCCGCGTCCACCTTCACTGCTCGTCATAGTTCCTCGCC
>CAZPPD010000331.1:0-6589 GCA_964588185.1 uncultured Alcaligenaceae bacterium
GAAAAGCGTTGTAGCAGGGATCGATGCCAACCGAGGGCAATCTCCAGTCGCTCGGCCAGATCCAAGGCGAACTTTGGATCGGAAGCCATATCGATGCTCTCCGGCCGCTTTAAGACCTGGGCCAGGTCATGAGCCGCTCGCCACCGAATGTCCGGATTGGTACTGTCCAAATTGTCCAGAAAATAAGAGGGCGTTTGTTTTTCCCGAACCAGACTGTTGCTGACCAAGATAATCAGGACCAGAACGGTAACGATCAAACCGGGGATCAGAAAGAGCTGTGCAATAAACCTGCCCGATGGCGGAGCCACCGGCGGGAGATCGGGAGAACCATTGCTGTGTGGATCCGGAGTTTGGGTTGCCATCAAAAATCCTGTGTGTTTGGTTGAAAAGCCAATTCTGTGCTAAACATGACTCACTCTTTATTGATACGGGTCGAGAAGGACTTTCGGCAAGACGAAGTGCCTCTCCCTAATGGTCCGGATCGATTTTTATGCGGATAGGCTTATTTAGTTCGGCAATTTCGAAGGCCTTTTTTGCATTGGCCAGCGGGAAATTCGGTCCCACCAATTCGGCGAACGGAAATCGGGAATGGTTATTTTCCAGGAATACCAAGGCTGCGGCTAAATCCCTCGGATGATAATTATGCACACCGAGGATTTGCCAATAGTTTCGCACAATTTTTTCCGGGTCGATGTCAACCGGTGCTGTCGGAAAAACAGATCCAACCAAGATACAGCGTCCTCCGACATCCAAAAGTTCCAACCCCTGCTGAATGGCCTTGTGTGAGCCGGTCATCTCAAAGATCACATCTACCGGGCCGCCTGTTTCTTTGAGAATATCACTGCTGATCATACCGGACTCTATTTGAATGGCCCGGGTTGTTCCGAAGCGCTTGGCCAATTGTGTTCGTTCCGGGCTAAGGTCCCAGGCAAACACCGCTGCGGCACCGTTGACAGCCGAAAATGCGCAAGCAGTTAATCCCAGCATCCCAATTCCCTGAACCAGGACCCGTTTTCCTTGCAAAGGTCCGGCATAGCGGTGGGCAGCGGCAACTGTTGCGGTTGCACAGCTTGACGGGCAAACCACGGAGTCGGCTAGGCCCTTCGGAACAGGAAAGATTGCCGTACCCGCCAGCAAATGGCAATGCGAAGCCATCCCGCCATGAAGTCCTCGGTTTCCTGTCAAAGGAGTATGGCCGTATTTGAGGAGAGAATGACACTTTTGCGGCAAATCATCCCGACAGCGAGAACACTTTCCACAACTGACACACACACTCCAAACAATGCGGTTCCCAACATGGACTGGATTGCCATGGTAGTCCCGGACATCCCCTTGGACTTGCTGGACAGTTCCAAGAATTTCGTGCCCCAAGATGGTTGATCCCGAAACCGGCCGCCGGCCAAAGAACGAATGCAAATCGCTCCCGCAAATGGTACAAGCCGTTACCTGAACCAAAGCTTCTCCCTCACTTGGGAGAGGAAGGGGGATTTCCTGTAGATCAAAGCCTTTGTTTGGGACGAAAACTTGAGCAACCGAAGTGGCCATAGACGGTCATCATTTTGAGGGAAGAGTTTTAACAAAAGCAATTGCTTGTTTGAGCCATTTGGTCAAGCCATCTTCCTCGGCAAATCCTTCCGGTTCGACCATAACCCAGCCCTTCATGGATCTGCCGGTAATGTCGAATTCTTTGGTGTGGGGTTCGACCAACGCCACCTCATAGCCCTCTACTCCCAGAAGTAAGATCAGGAATTCCTTCCAGACGCCGATGCACATGTTGCCGTTTAAGAGGAAACCAATCCCGCCGAACATCTTCTTTTCTTCAAACCCTTTGTGGCGAGCTAATTTTTTTCGCACCCTCTCAGCGATTTCTTCATTGTATGGCATTGGAGATCATCATTCAAAACTCTGAGCCAAGTGGGGATAATCCTGCGGGACCACCATGCGCTCAATCAATCGGTTCTGCCGCAAAAATACCAACGAAGCCGGGATTCCTACCGGTATGGAGGTTAATAACTTGTGAAGATCATCCACGTTGTTGACCGGGGTTTCATCCAGTTGAACGATTATGTCTTCTTCCAGGAGCCCTGCTTGATCAGCCGGAGCACCCGGTTCTATGGCCAGCACTTGAACCCCGGTGGTATTGACTAAACCATATTCGTTTGCCAATGCTTTGGGAATGGGAACGTGCCGGGCGTGCAATCCCAAGTATCCCCGGACTACTCGGCCATGTTTCATAAGCTGAGGCAAAATATGTTTTGCCATGTTGATGGGAATGGCGAAACAGATCCCTTGGGCCGGTTGGATAATGGCGGTGTTAATACCGATCACTCGCGCTTGGCTATCCAGCAACGGACCACCACTGTTGCCGGGATTGAGAGAGGCGTCGGTTTGTATGATGTTGTCCACCAGATGACCGGTAATGGTCCGCAATGTTCTTCCCAAGGCACTGACAACCCCGGTCGTTACCGTGGATTCAAAGCCCAGTGGGCTGCCGATGGCAATCACAATTTGACCGATGCGTAATTTTTCCGAGTCTCCCAGTTCTCCAAAAGGAAGATTGTTCGCCTCCGCTTGAACGATGGCTAAATCCGTCCACGGGTCCGATCCAACCAACCTGCCGGTAATTTCCCGGCCATCAATCAAGCGAACGCGCAAACGTTCATTCTTACCTACGACATGGGAATTGGTCAGAAGGAAACCGTCCGGAGTGAACAAGATTCCGGACGCCGAGCCCCCGCCGCGGCTATGAATATTGACTACTGCAGGCCGAAGCTTCTCCGCCACATTAACGATAACCCTGGAGTAGGCATCCAAAGCCCCGGTGTCGTCCGGGTCAGGATTTAGGTTGGAATTCGAACGGGGCTCTCCGCCATTGGTAATGAAGTGTTGCCAGAATCGAGACATACTTGCACCTCTAAAACAGTAATGCTGAACAATTATACCCGCAGGAGTCAAGGGCTCGGATTTCTTTGAGATGCTTGCTGGTCGCTGATGGAAAAAACCAAGCAAGTTTTATTCTTGGGAATTATAAGCTAGATTTGAGTTGAGCTTTTTTTAACAAGGGAACAGTACGTAAATATCGGTAAGGGGATAAGGAATGACTTGTCCGGAATGCTTAGGAAATGGGCAGTGCTTACAATGTTGGGATATTCCCACCGAAAAATATTTGGAGCATACGTGTAGAAGTTGTAAAGACACCAGAAAATGTCCCCGCTGCCGCGGGAGAGGAAAATTGGAAGAGGAGAAGAAAAGAACCAGTTCCGGGGCGATTTGGTTGGGCTGGTTGCGGAACCAGATTTAGCCTTCCGGATTTTTGCGAATATTGGCTCGACCTTCCACCAATGTGGTGGTTATTCCTTCGTGAACCACCTTATCATCTTGATTTAGAATTGTCCGTTTCCAGGTAATTACTCCACGTCTGCCTCGCGCTCGTTCTTCTTTTTCCAAAACTCGGCTGTGCAAGCGGATGGTATCTCCGACATAAACCGGGCCTTGGAACGTCCAATCGCGAATGCTGAGAAAAGCAATGGTCCGCATGGGGGGAGCGTAAGCCCCCAGTCCACTGCTGACTGCCCAGATCAAAAGACCGTGGGCTACCGGTTTACGAAAAGGAGTACTTTGTGCGAAATGGTGGTCCATATGGATGGGATTGAAATCGCCGCTGACCCCGGCAAAATTGACGATGTCGGCAATATTGATCGTCCGGCCTAAAGAAATCCATTCTTGACCAATTTCAACATCATCGAAGAAAAGGTGTATGCTCGAAAATGCCATAGAATACTCGCTGTTAGAAAATGGTGCGTAACAGAATTGAATTCGTTGGGTGGAATATTCCATTCCGCCCCCAATAAATCTGTCCTCTGACTTGATTTCAATCTCCAAAATTTGTCCCGACTCTTCTCCCTGCTTGAATCAATGGATGGTCCGGCGGAACCAATTTTAGCTTACCGGCAACTTTTTCCAAGGACACTCCGGTCACATCGGAACCCCGAAGCGCGACCATTTTGTTGTACTCTCCTCGCGCAAGCATTTCCGCCGCATAGGTGCCGAAACGAGTCGCCATAATTCGGTCATAGGGAGTGGGAATACCGCCCCGTTGCAGGTGTCCCAAAACTGTGACCCGGGTTTCCATCCCCAACCTTCGGCTAATCGCTCGGGCGACCGAAGAACTTGCCCGCCCATCTCCTTTATCATCCAAGGAAACAAAGACTCCATTGGTTGTCTCGAGTTTTTCCTTCTTCTTTTTTTTCTTGGGGTCTTTCTTGTTTTTCTTGTCGGATTTTGCTTCCACGGCAGTGGTGACCGGAACCTTTTCGTCGTCTTCCGGTTCGAATTGAGTTTGCGGGCGGGCTCCCTCGGCAACGGCTATGATACTGAACCATATGCCACGGCGACGCCGTTCGGTTAGATGCTGGCAAATGCTGTCGACGTCATATGGGAATTCCGGAATCAAAATGATATCCGCTCCACCAGCCACCACGGCATTCAGAGTCAACCAACCGGCTTTATGGCCCATCAGTTCGATCACCATCACCCGCAGGTGGGCTTCGGCGGTGGAATACAGCCGGTCGATTGCCTGAGCGGCTGTCGTTACCGCTGAGTCGTGGCCAAAGGTAATGTCCGTTTCCACCAGGTCGTTATCAATCGTCTTCGGAAGACTAACTACATTCAGGCCATGCTTCATTAACGAATACGCAACCTTGTGCGTGCCGTTTCCTCCCAGACAAACCAAACAATCCAACCCCAGACGATGGTAGGTTTCCACGGCCCGAGCCGTTAAGTCTACGGTTTCGCCATTGGGGAGCGGCATCTTGTGCGGTTTTTCCCGGCTGGTTCCCAAGATCGTTCCGCCCAAGGACAGGATTCCGGAAACATCGTGGGGATGAAGGACCCGGGAATGATTTTCCACCAATCCCCGAAATCCCTTTTCGATCCCGATGACCTCAATGTGGAAATCACTCAATGCCGGCTTGGCAACTCCGCGAATAGCTGCATTCAATCCGGGACAATCGCCGCCGCTGGTTAAGATGCCAATACTTTTGGCGCCTTTGTTCTTTGGCATGGCTGGTTCCTTGATGCATGAATGGGTTTCTATCTGTTGTATCAACCGGGCATAGCGGTGGATATGGCGAAATGGGCCCGATCAGAACCAAACCAAATAAATTATGCCGGATTAACGGAAAATAACAAATCTTTTAGTTAGGAGGGCGATCCTCCAGGGCCGTCCCGGATTTGGTAGGACGGTCCTCCAACAAGACGGATTTCAGGCCCGGCTTTCAGGCACTGACCTTCGAGCAACTCCGGTTTTCTGAGCAGTTTGCGCCACCGCTTTGGCTACCGCCCGGACCACTTGCTTATCAAACACACTGGGCACAATGTAATCTTCGGAAAGATGGTCTGCCGGAATGATTTCCGCGATCGCTCGGGCTGCAGCCAGTTTCATGTCCTCGTTAATCTCCTTCGCCCGGACATCCAAGGCCCCTCGGAAAATGCCGGGGAACGCCAACAAATTATTCACTTGGTTTGGGTAATCGGATCGACCGGTCGCCATGATCCGGCAGTGCGACAAAGCCAAACTCGGAGAAATCTCCGGGTCCGGATTGGCCATCGCGAAAATTATGCGATCCGGGTCCATGGAATCCAGGTCGGCAACTTCCAGGAGATTCCCAACCGACACGCCAATGAAAACATCTGCTCCCTTGAGCGCATCCTTTAATGTTCCAAAGGGAGCTTCAAAGTTGATTTTGCTGCGAACATCCTTTTGGGCTGCGGGCAGGTCCACGCCGGAAGCATTGAGTACTGCTCCTTGGCGGTCGCAGCCAATGAGATGCCGGCATCCTGCTGCCAACAGAATTTTGCAACAGGCCGTCCCAGCCGCTCCTAATCCATTGACTACCACTTTGATCTGCGTAATGTACTTGGCTACCACCTTGAGCCCATTGATCAGGGCCGCCAATAAAGCGACCGCAGTGCCGTGTTGGTCATCGTGCATCACGGGAATATCCAAGGATTGGCGTAGCCGATCTTCGATCTCAAAACAGCGCGGGGCACTAAAATCTTCCAGATTGATCGCCCCAAAAGTAGGAGCGATGGTTTGGATGGTTTGCACGATGATGTCTGTGTCCTGCGTCGCCAGGCATATCGGCCAACCATCGATGTCGGCGAATTCCTTGAGCAACATGGTTTTGCCTTCCATAACCGGAAGAGCTCCTTCCGGACCCAGGTTCCCAAGCCCCAACACCGCCGAGCCGTCGGTAACCACCGCCACACTGTTGGCTTTGCTGGTGAAAGCAAACACCTTATCATTGTCCTGAGCGATGGCTTTGCTTACCCGGGCAACTCCGGGAGTGTAGGCCATGGACAAGGTATTCCGCGTCCGCAAGGGAACTTTGCTCCGCGTATAAATCTTGCCGCCCAAGTGCATCAGAAAGATCCGATCCGAAGCGGACCGGACGCGGACATCGGGGATGGCGTTCAAGGCATCCATCACACTTTGGGCATGGGATTCACTCTGGGCGTCAAAAGTGATATCGCGGATCATTTTATTGCGGCTGACCTTAACAATATCGATGGCCCCCAGGTTAGCCTT
>CAZPPD010000332.1:0-6579 GCA_964588185.1 uncultured Alcaligenaceae bacterium
GCCGGTGATCGAATCGTCTGGATGTACGGCGCAGCAGATCACAAAATCATCAGTCCCAATGAAGAGATCGCCATGCAGTCCCGAGGTTTTCACCTCATGCTGGGCGGCATGGATGATGATATTCTGGTTGGTTCGTACGAACAGGACACTGCTGGGTTCGATGATTTTGAAAGCCTCAATGTATTTGTCGGGGATGAGTTCTTTCCTGATTTCACCGGCATCGACCAAATAGAAGAGTTTCTCCAAGTATTGGATGTTGTAGATGCTACCGCAACTCACGACGGCCTGGACCTATTCACCGACTATAATGATTTTGATTTTCAGCTAGATTATAATCCTGAAACGGACGATCCAAAAATCGCATTCGTTTCCGAGTTACAAGGGATTGAAGGCCTTACTCCTCTTTGTGTCGGGGAAAGTCAACTTCACATCCAACCGCCTACCCCAAGCGTTAATATACCAAATCAATCTTATGACCAAATCGCGCAGCCAACGGCCGAAGGACCTGTTGAACCCAAGCGGCCACTGCTGATAGTCCATGACCTTGGTGGTTCCTTCTACAAAGAAGGCGAAAAAGGTTGGTTTACTAACCTAGGAGTAAACCCAGATGACCTTGAAGTTGATCCGCTTACTCACGCCTACGACGACTTGCTGGCAACCCTTCAAGAGCCGACAGTCGGCTTTACCTTAAACCAAAATCTATTTGTTGCCAATTATGATTGGCGTTTGCCGCTGGCCCCGACAACAACAGACGGGAATTATGATGGTATGATTTCGGGAATTACAGAGGGAAATCTTACCGACACAACCTTTAACCATGGGCTGGATTACTTAGGTTACTGGATTAAAAAGGCGGTCGATGCTTGGGAAGCATCTCATGGAGTTAAACCCGAGAGTGTTGATATTATTGCCCACGGAGCAGGTGGCATCATTGCTCGATCCTATATCCAGTCATCCGCCTATCCTCAAGGTCAGCAATCTGCTCTTCCGAAGGTTGAGAACTTTATTATGGCTGGTGTTCCCCAACAAGGTGTTCCCGCAGCTTTTAGTGCCCGGCAAAACATCTGGGAAGGCAGTCCAACTTATGAGAAGATTCTCAAACCAGTTGTTGAGCTGGCTATAGAGAAAGTAAAAGGTGGAACCACCATTACAGGTCCAAACGGATTAGCAATCACCGAGAATCTCATTACCACCAATGGGGAGATCGACCATAAGAAATTTATTGATCTTTACTTGCCGTCTTTGAAGTCAATCCTGCCAACTTATGATTTTGCTCGTGACGGTGTGACTCCTGAGGTCAGCGAATTGTTGTTGGACCTCAACCGGGGATTCAAGATTTTAGACGTCGAAAGCACTAGTTTTAATGACCCAAATACCTTTACTGAAGGTGTGGAAAACACCTTTGTTGTTGCTAGCCTCAATGCACAAACTCCGGTAAAAGTCGGCATGGGAGTTGAAAAATGGTTTGGTTTGATTTCTTTTGGAGAGGAAACCATCAAGAACACGGTTAGGCGGTTAGGTGATGGAGTCGTACCTTACGTGAGTGCTTCTCTGCAGTTCTTGGAAGATAACAGGGTTGAAGAATTTCAGATTAACAAATCCTACAAAAATGAGGACAGCGATGATCTGGGAGTTTTAAGCGGAGATCTGGTTTCCGACCGACATATTCAAGAATGGATGTTAAAAAGTCTGGGTTATTTCAATTCAAATACCTACATTTCGACCGGGGAGTTCGACCCGGTTCCCGAACGAATTACTAAGCTTGTCAATGATCCAATCCAAGCTTTCTATGTCGACGCACAAGGAAGACGCCTTGGTTATAGTGAAGCCACCGGAGTGTTGACCGAGATACCCGGAAGTGTGTATGTCGGTGAAGCAGATGGCATCGGTTACATCCTGGGAGACTTCGAAGGGCCTCTGCAATTGCAAGTAACAGGACTAGGTGGCGATTACTACATCAAGACAGAGATCGAAACGGAAACCCAAAAAGGCGGAGAGGAATTTAGGGGAACTCTAGCCGAAGGGGATACCGAAACTCACGACATTCCGCTGTTCGACATATACGAGAAATACGGCATTGCCGGCTTCTTGGAATTTGAAGATGTTATGTTCGGAATCCACAAATTCAGCTTTACAGTCCATGATAACGGCAGTTTCAGCGTTAAGGGGGGCCTCCAAGTTTCTGCTGAAGAAGCTGCCCTCATGCCCAATGCGGAGACTCCGGAACTCGATGGTTTGGCCACCGTGAAAGATTTTGTGGGCCACATTGACATCGCCTCAGGTGCATTCACAGCTCAAGCGGGAGGAGCTTCGGTTGCCGTTGGTGACATCTTTAGCGCCAAGGTTAGTGCAAATGGGGAGAAAGGACTGCCGAATTATGAACCGGGAATCGCCCTTGCCTATGATCCAACCGGTTCTTTGCCGCAAAACCTTCAGCTCCTCAACGAGAACGGCGAACCGCTGATGGTGATGGTGAACAACCTGGACATGAACATCCCGGCTCTGGAAAGCTTGGGCTTGGATAGGCTGTCGCTGGATAAGTTGGAGATTGAACAGGATGGCGGCATTCGCTTAGTAGATACCGTTCATATCAGTGAGAAAATAGTCCTGTCACCTTTTGGAAAAGATCTCCTCGAAGTTCAAGGGTTGACCTTGGAATTTGATGTCGGGTTGGAATTCAGCCAGGACGGCAATTCACTGGTTCCTGCCTTCTCGGTAGAAGATGGCAGTTTTGTCCAAGTAAGGGCAAAATCTGCTGCGGTCCTGCCGGACCTGCAAACTCCGGAACTGGATGGCTTGATCACAGTCGAAGATTTTGCCGGAAAAATTGACTTAGATACCGGTGTCTTTGAGTTGGAAGCCGGAATTGCCGGATTGGATATTGATGGTGTAGTCACAGCTACTGCAGGCAGCGAATCATCAGCCAATCCCGGTATAAAGTTCCAGTTTGATCCCTTCGGAACCACCCTGGGTTCGGACTATGAGGTCTTCGCGCTCAATGACCTCAAGGTAGTAATACCTGCTTTGCAGGATTTAGGTTTGGACGCCTTTGAGCTGAATCATATTTCGATTTCTGCGGATGGCCAACTCCACCTGGCACATACCTTTAATGAGCCGAGTGTAAACCTCCTGGATGTGATCACGATTGAAGGTCTGCAAATTGTTACCGATATCACTGTCGATATGTCTCAGCCGGCTTCAGACCTCCTTCCCGTTCCTACAATTAGCGGCTTTGTTGATGTCACCAGCACCAACATCACGTTCATTCCCGGTTCAACATTTTCGGCTAGTGCCGGCGGATTGTCCGGCCGTGTGGATTTCGGTACGGGCCAAGCGGTCCAATTGTCGTTGTCGGTCGATACCTTATCCGTGGATGTTGGACCTGCCATTGCGACTTTGACCAACCCAACCATCTACCTGGATGAGGGGCCCGGTACAGCGGAGAACCCGCCGCTGCTGTTTTCCGCGGATGAAGCCAGCCTGGAGATGTTTGGCTTTACTTCTACCGTGGTGGGATTTGAGCTATTCCGGACGTTGGACACGAATGGTTTTCCCAAGTTTAAATTCGCCGGAGCTTCGCTGGAAGCTACCGAAGGTTTCGCCGGGACCTTGGGACTTGGTGATTTCCTGCCAATCGATATCTACAAGCTGGAATTGAAACCACCTCAGGACCAACCAGGCCTGGAAGGGGTTTATGAGCTGACTGCCGATGCCAAATTTAATTTCACCATGTTGGACAATCTCTTCCCATTCACGCCAGTCCTTGGCCTTAATGGGAACGATATAACCAGCGACGAGGACGAAGACAATTTGTTGTCGGTAACGCTGGTAATGGATGGCAACGGCCTGCGTTTCAAGGAAATTAAAGATGCTCATGGTGACCTGATTGACGCCATAAATGTTGGCTTTTCCAATTGGGGTATAGGCCAGCTGGCATTTGATGGCGAGATTTCTGTTTCTAATCTGTCCGCGTTGGTAACCGGTGGAGTTCCAACAGTAGGCGGCATGGTTAAATTGGCTAACAACGGTGAAAACTTCTCGGTTCTTGGTGCAGATGTTGATTTGGATGCCTTTACGGCTTCCTTCACCGCAGAAACGGAAATCCAATCCTCGAGTGCCGGCAATGCCGCTGTGCTTACTTTAACCGCTAACCTGGACTTTGACTTCGAGATTCAGTTTGGATCACTCCTGAAACTCAAAAACCTAAGTGGTCAGTTTCAGTTGATTATGTCGGACGATTTGGACACACCTGTCTTCGATCCAACGTTCACACCAATCCTGAACTCGATTCATGTCGGCGAGCTTTCTGCAGGAATTGGCGACCTATTCCAAATAAGTGCCACGGAAGTTGACATTAACGTTACTCCAGACCTGAGTGAAGGAGCTCCGCCGGTCGAGGAACAGACTTTAGTACAACTAAATGTTGCTGCCAGTTTGCCTTCTCTTGGAATTGGTGCCCAGATCAATGATCTGACCATTCTTCGCAATGGCATGCCGGATTTCACCCAACTCTCGCAACTATGGTTTACTTTCAACGAACCTGTTGAAGCGAATGAGGTCTCGGCTACGGGTGATAACTCCGGCGGGTTGCTATCTGGTGTTCTGGATTATCTACCGGTACGAGTCGATAAGATTGGGTTTAAATTCCACCAGGCTGAAGCCGGAAATATCAACAGTGGTTTCTTCCAGTATGATGGTGATGGAAGGCTGACCGGAGTTGACTCCACGAAGATGTCCGTCGTGGTATACGGCGGCGTTCAATCCAATGAGGCGATGAAGGAATTTTGGCCCATCACCGGAACTGTCCGAGGAATGGAGGTCAACCTGCAAAAGTTAGTCGATGGTGAGTTCGCTGTTGAAAATCTGGAATCCGTCAGTGTAGGCGTAGAGCCGTTCAGTGTCGGCCCGGTTACCATAGGCGGCAATCTAACTTTTGGGATGGTCAAAGAAGACAACGGGGACTTGGTTTACATCACCTATGGTTTGAACGGAATTCAAAAGGTAGACCTTCAGGAGGGAGAACCGCTACCATTAGGTGCAGTTCCAATGATCTACGGCCGGATAATGGGCCAGTTCCAATACGACGGGTTAGGTGGAGCCCTGGAACTGATTCTCACCCCGGCAGGGCCTATCCTGGGGCGAATCAATGTTCCGTTGGCAATTCCGCTGGGACAAACCGGATTGATGCTGACAGGTGTTTCCGGCGGGATTCGCTTCGACACGGATATTGAAACTCCGGAAGATCCTATCAGCTTAGTCAATGACCCCAAATATTATGATCCGATCTCGGTGGATCAAGACGGTCTTACCCCCGAAGAGGTTATTCGCACCAAAGCGATAGCAGCCATCGAGACAGGAATTCCAACATTTGCCCGTCCTTTCACAATCGGCCTCAGCGGTACCATTTCTGCTACTATACCGGGTATCGTTTCCGGTGAGGTGGAACTGGCCGTCAATGTAAATCCCCAAGAAATAATCGGCGGAGTTGTCGATGCCGTTCAAGGTGAAGGCGGGATAGATACGGGTCTGCGAGTATTTGGCAATGGTCAAATAAACGTCTTCGGAATGCCCATTGGACGAGTGGGCTTGATGATGGACGCGGCTGGGTACTTTGACCCATCCTTACAAATTGCTTTCCAAGCCCCAACGGAAGACGGGCTGTTTCGATACCTACTACCTTTCGATGCGAATGCTACGCTCGACCTCAGAACCGATGGCCTTTATACAGCTCCTCTGGTTGGCATGGGAGCGTTCATGTCTAGTCTTTCGCAAGATGCCAAAGATGCCCTCTTTGATCACTTTGCGAATTACCTCAATGACAATCCCTGGCGACCGCTTAGCCAGTTGCTTTCCGATGGTGATAGCAGTGTGGTGTTTACAGGCGAATCTCTTCAGGAGATGCTGTTGACGGGACCGGATGCATAGCTGCCAACTAACTTCGAGGCCATTGGAGCGATGATCAACAATGGGCCGGAGAAAGTGAAAGACCTGGTTGACCTGTTTACCGGTCTCATCCAGGAAATGCCTATCATCCTCAATCAACAACCAAATCTTGAGGAACCACCGGAATTTCAATTTGAATGGCAAGATATTCTTAACAGCATGACCAATGCCATTCAGAATGGTGGTGAAGCCATGTGGGAGGTATTTGATCCTTCTCTTGGGATTCGCGTTTCCGCCAGTCCCCAGATTTTAGGATTCTCACTTGGAAGTGGAACCGGCGCCGAATTTACCATCAATAAGCACGGAATTGTTTTAAAAGGAAACGGCAGTGCTTTAAATACCTACAAGATGTATCCCGGTATCGGCCAGTTGTTGATGGCGACACCGATCGCCTTCATGGAAGATCAGCTTGTAATGGAGTTTCGTCAGCATTTCCAAGATCCAAATGAGTTTCTTGGACACCTGCTTTCCGCGGACGTTTCGGGGTTGACCAGCTTCATGGCCGATTACATGAATCCCATGACTGGCTGGGAGGCCGACTTTACCGGCAGCTTTGATGCCTTTGGCTATCACCTAGGAGATGTCAGTGGGATCATTTTTGAATCGCCCTTGAAGAGTGATGGCACCTTCAGTGAC
>CAZPPD010000333.1:0-6575 GCA_964588185.1 uncultured Alcaligenaceae bacterium
GAGGGTCGAAAGCAATTGGTCAAATACTTCGTTGTTTGGAGAAGGAATTCAAAGGGAAACAATCGCTCGGATTTTGTTCTGATTCTCCCACTCTTTGGACCATTTTTCCGCAAGCATTCCCCGTTGATTTTTGACGGTATTCCATGTATTTTCCGGCCCGGATAAAATGCGAAACCTCTTGCCAACCTTCCTAGATTCCCAAGTTTCCGGGAGATGCATCTGGATGAAGTGGTTTTTCCTCATTGTTTTGTTACTTACCCCTTTTTTGGCGGTCTCCTCTTTTGCCCAGGAAGAAGCTTTCCCTTTGCCGGAGCCTTTGTTTGTGGAAGCTATTGCCGATCCGGACCTTCCCCCACCGCCGATTGAATTTCTTGAGGAAGTTGCCGCAGAACCTCCTCCAAAAATATGGAGTGGGGGCTTGGAGCTTGGGTTTAACGGTGCGGATGGGAATAGTAATTTGTTCAAAATTCGCTTTGCCGGAAATGTGAAACGGGATACGCCGGAAAACGTTTTCCTTATGGATTTCGTTTACGGATATGCCAAAGCGATGGGAGAAGATACGGAAAACAGGGCTCTGTTGAATGCCCGAGATGAGATTCCGTTTCCGGATTCCCCTTGGAGCGTATTTGGATCCACCAATATTGAATAAGACATGTTCAAAGCATTTTACTTCCGTCTCGCGTTGCACGCCGGTATCGGATATTCCTGGATTAAAACGAAAACCACGACTTTAAAAACTCGAATCGGTGCCGGTGGATCGTGGGAGTTTGGCGGCCCCGACAACAAGTTTATGCCCGAAGCACTACTTGGTCTGGATTTCGATCATGCCTTTACGGACCGGCAAAAGATTACCTCTTCCGTAGAGGTTTATCCGGATCTGGACGAGATGGGGGAATTCCGTTTGCAAGCAAAAGTTGCTTATGAGTTTTTAATTAACCCGGATTGGAATCTTACCCTGAAGCTTGGTGTGCTCGATCGCTATGATAGTACGCCGGAAGGGGCCAGACCCAATGATCTGGAATACTTTGGGGTGTTGTTGTGGAGTTTTTGATTGCATTTCCATGAGGCTTATCAATAATTAACCCTCCATTTGGGATGTATGGGATTACATCCCATTGTCACATTTTCTTATATAATCTCTATCGTCAGGATTAAGTATGGGATTGTCTTCCAATAAACGGAGAGCAATTCCCATTGGGTGTTCAATACCTGGACGAACGAAACGAAATACAAGGAAAGCAGCCGATAGCGGTCGAATTTCTTCAAGTGAGTGCCACTAACCATCGGCCCATGAAAATTTGTCAAAGGAGAATTTGGTATGAGTAGTGATGAAATGAGGTATCCCCTGGGGCTTCCCCCAGGGAGTGTGCGATCAATATTGGCTTTGATGGTGGTGGGCATGGTTTGCACCCTCTGTTTGATTTCAACCGAAGAAGATCCCCAGCGGATTCCTCCGTATCTGGTTTATTTGTTGTTGATAATGCTGGGGAGTTTTTTCGCAGTGGCTTCGGGCACTACCAATGTGACCGAGAACAAACAAAGAGGAGCGTTGGGGCTACCTCGAGGGGTAATCCATGGGATACTTTTCATCGGGCTGGTTGCCACAATTGCCTATAAAGTGATTCAAGAGCCGGATGCTTGGAAAGCACAGTTCGAGTTATCCATCAATGCCTTAAAATCAGAACCATTTCTGCCCCTATATGTGATCGGCGGTTTTTTTGTCGGGGTATTGTTGAGAACCATCATGGGGCGGGACAATCAATCTTTTGTTTACCGCAACTTTCTGCCGTGGATTTCAATTTTGGCAGTTGTTGGATTAACCGCTTCGCTACTGATTGAATTGGTAATTAATCCAAATCTCCATATTGAAAATAAACTGGAAATTCCGGAATGGGACGCCGTTTTGGCAGCAATTGTGGCCTTCTACTTCGGTGCTCGATCCTAGATTATTGTTGGATTCGCAAGAATCAGGTTGAAATAGGAATCAACCTGATTTTGCAATTCAGGTAAAACATTCTTAACAAAGAGAAAAACTTGAAGGGAAGAGATGAAAATCTCCGGCTTTTGGGTTGCTTCCCGAGTACCGGAGGATCATAATAAAAGGCTTAACGGACTTAACAGTCCCAACAAGTAAGGAAAGCTTGAAAAGATTTCAAGCCATTGGCTACGGATGGCACGAAGTGTTGCTTAGATTAATTCTTAAAACGCGGTCCGCCGCTTCTCAGACACTTCTTGGCAAGTTGGGTGAAGCGCTGCGGTAACCTTACTCAACCAGCGGAACAGTACACCACGGTCACCCCAGAAAAGAGCTTGTTATGATGATTATCTATTTGCTGTGGGTTTGTTTGGTGTTTGGAGGTTTGGTCTCTTGGTTTTGGTCTCAGAAGATTAACTTTCTGACAGGGTTTCGGTTCGCTCGAGTTCCGGCACCGGCGAGGAAGATAATTCCCCAAATAAAACGGAATGTTCCCCCTCATCAAGTCTGGAATCTCCCACATCGATTTGGGGAAACCCCGCGAGCAGGCCCTCGGTAAGAATGCATTTTCTTATCTTCTGTATTCCGCCAAGACATTTCTCCCCTGACTTTCCGGGGAAGAAAATACCAGAAATGGTTGCGGTTGCCTAAAAAGCGCCTAATCTCCGGTTGCCTACCGGTGGTAGGGTAGAAGTTCCAATTCCCAGGAATAGCTGTTCAGGCTGTTTGCGGAAACTTTTCCACCCCTTTGAGAAGACGGGCCACATTAAGGAGTGGCCTCCATGCCAGATATTCTCTGCGTGGTTTACATTATCCTGGCCGCTCTGCTCGGCTTGGGAGCCGGAGCCGTTCTGGCTCATCAACTGATTCGCCGCTATGACCGGCTGAATTTGAACAGTGCCCAACACCGAGCCGAGGAAGTTGAGAAAAACGCCAGGAAAGAAGCTGAAAATATTCGTAAAGAAGCCGAGCTCAAAATCAAGGACGACCAAATCCGTCTGCGCGAGGAGTTTAACAAAAAAGCAGAAAAGGAACGAAAAGAACTACGGGAACAGGAACGGCGGCTCGACAAGAAAGAGGATGCACTGCAAAAAAAAGAGCGATCATTACATGTCTCGGAGAAAAAACTGCATGAACGCAAGGCAGTTCTGGAAAAGCGCTTCGAAGAATCCGAATGTTTGATCCAACAACAGAAGGAAAAACTCCACGAAATCACCGGAATGAACAAGGAGGAAGCCGAACGGCTTTTGCTGGAACGATTGGAAACGGAACTTACCGAGGAAATTGCATGCCGTATTCAGAAACATGAAGCCCACCTGCAGAATCATTGCGAGCAGAAAACCCGGGAGGTTCTGACCGGGGCAATTCAGCGCTATGCGGCCGAACATACGGCCGACACCACCGTCTCGACCGTGGACATTCCCAGCGATGATATGAAAGGCCGGATCATTGGCCGGGAAGGCCGCAACATTCGCACATTTGAGAAAGCCACGGGGGTGGACGTTATTGTCGATGATACTCCGGGGGTGGTTATCGTCAGCGCCTTTGACAATATTCGCCGCGAGATTGCCAAAATCGCTCTTACAAAACTTATCCAGGACGGCCGTATCCATCCTTCGCGCATCGAGGAGGTTGTCAAAGAAACCCAGGAAGAGATGGAACGTCACATTATGGAAGTGGGCCAGCAAGCCTGCCAATATGCCAATATCGGTCATTTACACGATAAGTTGGTACATCTGTTGGGCCGCTTACGGTTTCGAACCAGCTACAGTCAAAATGTATTGCAACATAGCTTGGAGGTGGCTCATCTTTGTGGCCTGATGGCCGATGAAATCGGTTTCGACGGCAATTTAGCCCGCCGTTGTGGGTTGCTGCATGACATCGGCAAAGCAGCAGACCACGAGATGGAAGGAGGACACCCGAAGATTGGGGCGGAATTGGCCCGCCGCTATGGGGAGACTAGTAAGGAAGTCCTCCATGCCATCGCCGGCCACCATGATGAAGTAACTTTGGACCACATCTATACCGTGTTGGTCGCCGCAGCGGATGCCATTAGTGCCGCCCGCCCCGGTGCCCGCCGGGAAACGCTGGAAAAGTATGTCAAGCGGCTGGAAGAATTGGAAGCCCTGGCTAACGGCTTTCCAGGCGTCGAACAGGCTTATGCCATTCAAGCGGGCCGGGAATTGCGGGTGATTGTCAATGCGTCGGAACTAAATGACCATCAATCAATCAAAGCTTGCCGCGAAATAGCCAAGGCCATCGAGCAGCAACTCAATTATCCCGGGGAGATCAAAGTAACCTTGGTTCGAGAAACCCGGACTGTGGAGATTGCCAAATAACCAAGGCGAAAATCCGTGAATGTCATAAAATAATCAGGGAAGAGGCAAAAGAGGTATGAATCCTTGGTATCCAAAAAGGTCCAAGGATAACCAAATGAATGGAATAAGATGCGGATTCTTTTTCTTGGTGACATAGTTGGCCGGCCCGGTGTGAGCATGGTCAAACGAGCGTTACCGACAGTAATCAAGCGGGAAAGCCTCGACTTGGTTGTTGCCAACGCGGAAAATGTCACTGGCGGTTCGGGTTTAACTCCGAAGGCTTATCGTGAACTGCGGGAAGTGGGCATCGATCTGGTAACCATGGGTGACCATGTTTACAAGCGTGCCGAAATCATGTCGGTTTTGGAAAACGATCCGCACATTTGCCGCCCCGCCAATTTTCCTGCCGAAGCTCCGGGCAATGACTTCGCCGTCACCACTTCTGCCAATGGAACCAAGGTTGCCGCTTTCTGCCTTTTGGGCCGCACCTTTATGAAAGCCTGTGACTGCCCTTTCGCCGCTGCCGACCGGGTCTTGGCCGCCATGCCGGCGGACATATCCTGCATTATTTTGGATATCCACGCCGAGGCCACCGCCGATAAATACTTGATGGCCCATCATCTCAAGGGCCGAGTGAGTGCCATCTTTGGGACCCACACTCATATTCCCACCGCCGATGAGCATGTGCTTCCGGAAGGGACGGCTTACATTACCGATGTGGGGATGACCGGACCTTACGATAGTATCCTGGGCCGGCGAGTAGACCGGGTTTTATCCACAGCGATTACTTTTATTCCTTCGTCGTTTGAAGTAGCCGACGGCGACCCCCGGCTGTCGGGGGCAATAGTGAAGGTTGATCCAAACAGTGGCAAGGCGTTGAGTATCGAGCGGTATATGTTGAATGAAGAGGGACTGCAGGGATTGAAGTCTACCAAGTCACCAACCAACGACTAGACCAACCCACCTGTAACCGCATCACCATCCTTTGGTCGGCTTTTCGAATCCTTCCAACACAATGGCACTTTTTTGCTTGGGTTTCCGGAGGCGAAGAACGCGCCCTGCGGCATCGGCCCAGACAAAGTAAGCTCCGCTTCGCAAAGTGACTAAGAACTTACCCACCTCTTTTTTCTCCTTTGTCAGAAGTGTTTGTTGGCCGATTTTTTCGACCAAAAATTTTCGCAGGTGAGCAGGCTTCGTTGGGTGAAACCATAACCCATGGAAGGATTGTTTGCCTCCCTTTTTCTGGTCATATTGACGCAACAGCAGAATAATATCGCTCCAATCCGGTGCGGACGTTACCACCACGGGCCGGTTCGGGAATGTCAGCGACTGGACTACCTTTTCGCGTCCAACCATTCGAATAATCTTCGCCTCATCAATAAGGGCTCGTGCTCTTTGCTTGCCAGTTTTTGTCTTGGACACGATTTCTGCGGCGGTGATCCTCTTTTTCTTATCATAGAAGATTTTCAGATCTAGCTTGACGTTGCGGCGATGAGTTACGCTCTGGTAAACGAAACCATCCTTGAGACTCGTTTCACGCAGTTCGCTCTCAAGTTCGTAGGTGCCCTTCGCTGGCCTTAAATAACGCAACGATGGGGTTTGGACATCCTGCACAAGGAGTGAGACGAGCAGAAGTGTTATCACGAGTATTTCTCCATTCACACAATGTTTGCGTTAAAGGACGTAGAAGATAAGGGCTTCGTAAACCTCTGCGAATTCGGCTTTTCTCTTTTCGCCTTTGGCTTGAGTTCCGCTTATCGCTGAGCAGCAATCTGAGCAGTTATGAGTTGAGAGACTGGATGGCTACGATAAATCTAATTGCTGCACAAAGAATTGCGAGTAACCCTAAATTAATTTTTCGCCCATCAGGAAACTCTTTGGAGTTTAATGCCAAGGAGACGTCGTTATGAGCAACTGCAAACAGTTATTCCAAGGGTGTATTTATTCCGTCATTTATCGTAATGGCGTTCCTGAAATTCCTTTCATTGAAACCTCGCGGAATTGTTTGTACCGATCCATCCGGGAGAGCTAAACATATCGATGAAGGGAACAAGCCAAGTTCCGGCAAGGGATCGTTGCGGGAATAAGGGATGTCTTCCGGTTTCGTCCAAAACACCGGCTCAGAAGCCTCAACCACAAGGACAGTGTTTGTAATGCCGTCTGAAATTTCAGCCATTCTTCTTTCGTTTCCCGGTCCTTGGACAAACAAAGGGCTTGGCCTTCCTTCATTTGGTTTACCAACAAAAACCTGAAAATAAGTCCAACCTTTTTCAACAGGGTTT
>CAZPPD010000334.1:0-6544 GCA_964588185.1 uncultured Alcaligenaceae bacterium
CCTTATCTTCCCGATGCACCGCCTTCTGCTTGGTTGGAAGAAGAACCATTCCCGGAAAAGGTTCCCGTTTCCGAGAAAAATAATACCGTCGTGGCCAAGTCTGATCTGCAATGGGTTCCCGCCAACAAGATTCAAACCAACGTTCGCTTTTATCCGGCTTTGGATGCCGTTGAAGAGGAGCAAGAAATTCCGCAATCCTTGGTCCCATCACCCAAGAAAATTCAATCCGGCCGGAAAGTCGCTCTGCAAAAACTAGTGACTCCATCTCTGGACGCACAAATTTCCAAGGTTCATCTCAGCAATGAAAACTACCAGGGACTACTGGTGCAAATCCGCAACCGCGATGTTTATCTGCAGGGAAAGGTGAATCAACTTGGCCATGTCTACGAAATGGCCCGCTCTTTGTCGCGGATTCCAGGAGTAAACCGAGTGGTCATTGGAGAAATCCAAACCGGCCGTTAAGTTCGCCTGTTGAGACTTGTGGATAACACTTTTCTCCCTTTTGTAAATTCATATCTTATCTTCGCGCTTTTGGGGGTCTTTTCAGTATTTGCAACTCATAGAAAATAATCCTGGGCCGCGATAATGCGAAACTTGAAAGTCAATCTCGGTTTGCTTACTTTGGTCTTTGCATTCGGATCAGTAGCCCTCTATGTTTATTTTCAGCCACCTCAGCCGGATGACCGACTACTCCCTCCCGATGAGGTGGACCACTCCATCACTTACAGCAATATCTTGCCCGATGATTACGTCGGCCCTTTAACCTGCAAGGAATGTCATCCCACGCAATATAGCCGTTGGAAACGCCACCCACACCATAATATGAACCGCCTTGCCACTGCCACCACTGTCATGGGCGATTTTTCTGATGTGAAACTTAAGTTGCCCACCGGAACAGCCCGCTTTTATAACGATGGCAGCGGGCGTTTCTTCATGTCCATCAAGAAAGACGGCGAGTTGTTCCGCCGCTACGTGGTCACCCGCACGGTGGGCTCGCGCTACATGCAATTTTATATTGGCCGTCAGTTATACGGGCCCGACTCGGAAGGTGAGAAAATCTATGGCGAGCATATGTTGCCGTTCTCCTACTGGCTTAAGCTAAAACGCTGGCTGCCTCGCCTCTACTTTGATGCGGATGGAGACGAAGTTTTGAAATGCGGCGTTCCTGAGGTAGAAGCCGTCAACACCGAACCCGATGTGCGACCCTACAACAAAGTGTGCATGAACTGCCACAATACCTTTGCCTATTCTTACAAGATGTTCCACGGAAATTTCCGCGGATTTCACGACGGTATCGTGCGCGCCTCCATTGAACCGCTCGTCCCCATCCTGGCAAAACATGTGGATGTGGAGCCAACCCCGAAATCCTTTGAGACCATCCGCATGCGCTTGGATCCGGAGAAGCATTTGGTGACCATGGGCATCAGTTGCGAGAGTTGCCATTTCGGCGGGCGGGAACATGCTATCAACAGAAAAAAAATCCGCTTCCTCCCCACCAACAAATACGTTGATATCTGGGAACGCTATTACAACAAGCCTTATACTTCCGAACGGACCAACCCCACCACCATCATCGGCATTTGCACTCAATGCCATTGTGGTTCGGGCAACATATTACCCAACGGTGCCGGGGAAAATAACTCGCGGGAAGCATTAGATTTTCGTGCCGGTTTCTGCACTTCCGAAATGAGTTGTGTGCAATGCCATGATCCCCACACTGCCAGTGACCGACCGTCGGGAAGTCCCACGTTGAAGAAACATTTCCAGGTTTGCTCGACCTGCCACGAGAAATTCTCCGATTCCAAAACCGTGCTGGCTCACAGCAAGCATCCAGCCGGTTCCAAGGTTAATTGTCTGGACTGTCATATGCCCCGTTATTCACAAGGTCTGGATTCGCTGGTTCGAACTCACCGGATCAGCCACCCGGTTGAGAAGGAAATGGTTGCCGCCGGCAATGCCAATGCCTGTAACTTGTGCCACCTGGACAAATCCATGCGCTGGACTCTCACCGAACTGAAGAAAGGTTGGGGAACAGATATTCGCCCCAACAAGAAATGGGAGTCCTATTCATTTTTGGATCAACCGGCAGGGGAATATTGGCTCAAGCATGAAAATAACCATCTACGGCTGGTTGCCACCCAATCTTACGAGCGTTCTCCCTTGGGAAAAGAAATGTTGCCGGAAATTATCCGAGCAATGAATGACTCGGAACCATTGAATCGAGTTTTTCACGGGACTACCGTCCAACGACTTCGTGGATTGCAGCCTCATGATCCCTGGGAAGTTGATATTACCGCTCCTCCCGAAGAGCGTTTGCGGCAAATCGAGGCTTTAATCAGAAAACTGGCCACCAAGTAATTGTTTTTACTTTGGACCAAGAGCTACAAACAAATTACGAATCTCCTCCTCAACTTCCTCCGGCGAAGTCACTGTGTGGGCAATCTCTTCCTTCAGCAACTCCTTGTATCTTTTCCTAAGCCGATGGGCTGCCGTTCGCACAGCACCTTCGGACATATTCATGGATGTTGCTGTTTCTTGGTAGGCGGTAGGCTTTGCCGCACCCGATATAAACTTGGCAAGCTGCTCGAACTGGGTTTCCTTATCTGCTTCAGAATATTCCTGCTGCAACCTCCCCAGTACATGATTGATTAACGTGACTGCCCAATCCCGGTCATATTCCCGGTCAGGGTTCGACTCCACACCGGGTTCAAAAGGGAACTGGGAATCGACCGAAGCAAAATCCAGAGACAAAACGACTTTGTTGCCACCCCGTTTTTGGGCTGTGCCTTTTTTCCATTCGTTGATCAAAAAGTGTTTGCATGCGGTCAGTAGAAACGACCGAAAGCGACCGCGATTCGGGTTGGCGACTGCGAGGTTATTGTTTTCCAGCAACCGGGCAAAGAATTCCTGGGTCAAATCCTGAGCCTCGTGAACATCTGCCACCCGGCGGCGAACAAAAGCGTAAAGCGGCCGCCAATAAATCCGGCACAAGGCAGCCAAAGCGTTTTCGAAATTGGGAGAGGACTTTCTCCCGGCTTCCAATACCAAGCTCCAATGGGTAGTAATAAATTGGTCGTTTCCTGAAGCCACGGGTTCCTTTCGCTTCGAAAGCTGGTTCTATCTAAGAAGTCCCTTTCCTAAAATCCTATTGGTCTGCAAATGATTCATCAGTGCTGGTGAAGCTCAAGAACTCTCAATGGTTTGAAACCATTGGATCAAAAAATCGGAGGTTCAATTGTCTGAATCTTTAGCGAATTCTGCCAGAACTTCCCCTAAAATTCGCAGGCAGGTTTCCACCTGTTCTCCGGTAATACAAAGGGGCGGGCAAAAGCGAATGGCCGCTTCCCCACATCCAAGCAAGAGTAATCCTTTGTGAAAAGCCGATTGGACGATTGTTTCCCGCACCTCCGGATCCAGAGTTCTTCCATCCTCAGGTTTTACCAGATCCATGGCCAGCATCAAGCCAATGCCTCGAATCTGGCCCACGAAAGGATATTGTTCCCTAAGGGATTGCAAGCCTTTCTTGAGCTGCTTTCCCCGTTGCTTGGCGTTTTCCAGGTAGCCTTTTTCCAGCAAATCCAAAGTCGCAAGAGCAGCCCGGCAACTTACCGGATTGCCGCCAAATGTGCTGGCGTGACTACCGGGCGGCCAATCCATTACGGTATCCCGGGCAATTATCGCACCCAGGGGCATGCCGCTGGCAATTCCCTTGGCCAGGCAAATGATATCCGGGACAACATTCCAATGATCGACGGAGAAGAATTTGCCCGTTCGGCCCATGCCGCTTTGCACTTCGTCGACCACCATTAAAATTCCGTGGCGATCGCATAGGTCCCGAATGGCGGCTAGGAACCCGGGTGGCGACACATGATAACCCCCCTCGCCCTGGATGGTCTCCACAAAGATCGCCGCAACTTCATCCGGCGGAACGGTGTGACGAAGAAGGGTGTCTTCAATTTCTTTTACACAGGCTCTGCCACGAGTTTCGTCGGCCTGTTCCGGACCTCGGGGAAATGGTACATGATGAATCTCCGGGACCAAGGGAGAAAAGCCGCGGCGATGGACCAGCTTGGATCCGGACAACGACATGGCTCCATACGTCCGGCCATGAAATCCACCCATAAAGGCGATAACCCGGGATCGCTTGGTGTGACGGCGGGAAAGTTTCAGCGCGGCTTCCAATGCTTCCGCTCCGCTGTTGGTGAAGAAAACCCGTTTCGATCCTTTGCCCGGTGCAAGTTCCGCCAAGCGTTGTGCCAGATCCGTTTGCGGTTGATAGTAAAAATCCGTCCCGGACATATGCAGCAGCTTGCCCGACTGATCCTGAATGGCCTTGACCACTTCCGGATGACAATGCCCGGTGGCCGTCACTGCAATCCCAGCCGTAAAATCGAGGAACAGATTCCCGTCAACATCTTCGATTACGGCTCCGCTGCCCCGCTCACAGACCAGGGGGTAAACCCGCGTGTAGGAGGGAGACAAGTACTGAGAATCCCGCTGCAGAAGCTCCTTGGCTTTCGGTCCGGGAAGACTCATTTTGATGTACGGAACTTTTGTCTGAAAAACGCCAGACCAAGGCACTGGCGTGACAGGAACGGAAACCAAGCTATCCATATTTGCTCCTTAACTTTGAATGTCCGTGGTCAAGCCCTGGGCCATTTTGATCTCGTCCGCATGATTTACTGTCCAGGCGATCTTATGGGTGACGGTCTCGATCAAGCCTGCCGCGGAGGGATGGCCGTTGCCGCTTTTCTTGACTCCGCCGAATGGCAGATGGACTTCGGCCCCAATGCAGGGGAGGTTGGCATAACCCATGCCGAATTCGCACTCTTCGCGGAACATCCGCATGGCCCGGTAGCTTTCGGTAATCACCGCCATGGACAACCCATAGTCGGTGTCGTTGTAGATCCGAACTGCCTCTTCGTTGGACTTGAAGGGGATCAAGGCAACATGCGGCCCAAAGACTTCCTCGCGAATGCAACGAACATCCGGCCCATGATTCATGCGATAAACAAACGGGGCATGATAGTTCCCTGGCTCATACTCGCCGCCGGTCAAACGTTTACCTTCCAAGAGGACATCAGCCCCTTCTTCCTTGGCAAGCTTGCAATATCCTTCCACCTTTTCCAAGCCCGTTTGGTTGATAAGTGGGCCGGTGAAGTTTTGCTTGTCCAGCGGATTGCCGATACGAATACGCTTGGCGGTGTTGACAAACTTGTCGGCGAAAGAATCAAAGATCTTCTCCGCTACCAAGATCCTTCCGGCGGAGACACAGCGTTGGCCGCTGGTTTTAAAGCCGCTGATCACGGCAGCAGAAACCGCCAAATCCAAATCGGCATCCTCACAGACAATGACCGCACTTTTGCTTCCCATTTCGCAAGCGCTGATGCGGTCGAAATAATCCGCCGACAGTTGTTGGATGCGATGGCCCACGGCATAGCTGCCGGTGAACAGGACTATGTTTACTCGGGGGTCTTTCACCAAGGCTTCCCCGGCGACTTCATCTCCGTGCACCAAATTAATGACACCCTTCGGAAAGCCGGCTTCTTCAAAGAGTTCGACAATTTTTTGACCAACGCCGGGGGTGTCTTCCGAAGGTTTAAAGATTGCCGTATTGCCTTCGACTAGGCTTGGTCCAAGCATCCACAAGGGAACCGCGAAGGGAAAATTCCAGGGGGTTATTACCGCCGCCACTCCCCAAGGTTTTCGCCGCACAAAAGTGTCCTTTTCGGGAATCTCCGAGGCCAATACTTCCCCATGATCCATGCGGCCCGAACCGAACACATACTGGATCATGTGCAGCCCTTCAATAACTTCCGCGCGGCATTCAGTAATGACCTTGCCGCACTCGCGGGCCATCAATTCGCTGAGGACATCGGTATCCCGTTTTACCAGCTGAGCAAGATTGTCGAACAGGTCGGCGCGTTGGATGCGACTGGTTCGCCGCCAGGATGGGTAAGCACTCCGGGCGGCTTGCACCGCTTGCTCTGCATCGGCAACATTGCCCTTTGGAAATTCACCGATAATTTCGCTCTGGTTTGCTGGGCTTCGGCTCTCAAAAGTCTCCTTTTCCGGAGCGACCCAGCGGCCCGCGATAAAATGGCGGCCGGGAACCTGAATTGTGGCGGTAGTCATGGTTCTCACCTCCTTGGAGTGGAAGATCAACGAAGTGTAAAGAGGGTGACGTTGCAGAATCGAATGCGAGGCGGACGATTTGCCTCAACCCGGGCCCGAGGTGTTAAATCTACGTCACATTGAATTATACCCGGAAAGGGAAAAAGAAAAAATGCGAGGTGAGAGGTTCCAGGCGCTTTCAGACCTTCAGGCAAAGCACTGCTGTGCCTTATTTGCATGTGTTTGGGGAGGTCCTGTTTTCTGTTTAAGGTGAAGCCACTTACGGGTGTCCCACTGGATTTTGGGATTCTTCAAATATTTTAAGTGCCATGCTCCCCCCCTTTGCCATTCTGAATCTGTTTTGGTTAAAGGTCAGTACTCTAAGAATCCTGACGAGCATGATTCAAATCATTTGGAGGATCACAAACCC
>CAZPPD010000335.1:0-6531 GCA_964588185.1 uncultured Alcaligenaceae bacterium
CCGGCGAGGTGTATTGATGAATCCCGTCCTCTGTCCATGCTGTAAAAGTCTGTTACTAACTCCACCAAATGAGGCATTTGCAAAGTGCTCGGTTTGCTCGACATTGTTACGCCTCAACCACAAAACAAAGCAGCACAAGCCTGCGACAAACAAACAGTTGACAGCTGCGGGGGCGCGGCCACCGAAGTCGGTTGCCAATACGCGTACGAATCAAATACCCCGGCTGGGTGTATTGGTGAATCCCGCCCGGCAATCACCCAAAGCTACGCCTAGCGCCAAAGTTCGTGCAGGCGCAACGAAGCCAACCAAATCCACAAGCAACGAAAAGAAGAAACAGAGGTTTCTTGGGCTGGTTTTTGGATTGATATTGGTCGTGGCTATCGGAATCGCACTGCCGATGCTCTTTTCGGACTTGGGGGAAACACCGACTGCGAAGCTGCCCCAGGCTCAGGAAACGATTCGAACGGCCGAGGTTGAAGAGACGACGCGGAAGGCTCAAAAGACCGTCAGAACTACAGAGATTGTAGAAATGATGAGTCCAGCACCAGCCACCGGAGTTGCACAATTTGAGCTTCTGCGGCCCGGTCATCCTAAGGTCTCGATGCCGGCGACCAGGAAGCGAGAGCCCTCTGTGCAGAAAACCGCAAAACTCTCCGTTTCCAAAAAAAACACCAGCGTAATTCCTTCACCGACCACTCCCACTCCCATGCCTAAGGTTGCTCCTGAGCCCGCGGCGAAAGAAAAGAAGCCTGAAACTCAATTCGACCCAAACATGGAGCTGACCCGAATCGACGAACTCGTGTTTGCCAAGTTGGAAGAGAAGGGCATTGCACCGGCGGCGCTGTGCTCGGACGAGGTGTTCGTACGGCGAGTTTACATTGATGTCATTGGGACCCTGCCCACCGTCCAAGAGGTAGTGGCATTTCTCGACAACAAACTGCCGAACAAACGAGAAATCCTCATCGACCAATTGTTGGACAGAAAGGAATTTTCTGACTATTGGGCGATGAAATGGGGAGATATCCTGAGGGCCAAATCCGAGTTTCCGATCAATCTCTGGCCGAACGCCGTGCGCGCCTATCATCAATGGATTCGTTCCTCTCTCCGCGATAATGTGCCTTACGACCGCTTTGCACGTAGTCTGCTCACGTCGAGCGGCAGCAATTTCCGTTCCCCACCGGTCAACTTTTATCGGGCTACGCAAGGCCGAAAACCGCAGACCATGGCGCAGGCTGTTGCATTGACGTTCATGGGGGTTCGCGCCGACAGTTGGCCGCAAGGGAAATGGTCCAAGATGTCGACGTTCTTCTCGCAGGTCGGTTACAAAGCGACGCGCGAGTGGAAAGAAGAAATCGTCTATTTCGATTCCCGCAAGTCCCTAGGACCGGATGAGGCTGTCTTTCCCGACGGCGTTCGGGCGATGATTCCCCCCGGCGATGATCCGCGTGTGGTCTTTGCAGATTGGTTGATCACCCCGGAGAATCCGTGGTTCACGCGCAGTATCTGCAACCGAGTATGGTCTTGGTTGCTGGGTCGCGGGATCATCCATCAAGCGGATGACATCCGGCCCGACAATCCCCCGAGCAATCCGGAATTGCTTGCCTACCTGGAGCAGGAACTGGTTGCTGCCCATTATGACCTGAAACAGCTTTACCGTATCATCTTGAATTCCAAGACATATCAACTTTCGTGCGTGCCGGCGAGCGAGCATCCGGAAGCGGCGGCTTTGTTTGCTTCCTATCCCGTGCGGCGCCTTGAAGCCGAAGTGCTCATCGACGCCATCTGCCAGATTACCGGCACGAACGAGAAGTACTACAGTCCGATTCCGGAACCGTTCACCTATCTTCCCCAGGGGCATCGGGCCATTTGTTTGCACGATGCCAGTATCAGTAATGCCTTTCTCGAAATGTTTGGCCGACCGGGACGAGACACCGGTTTGGAATCCGAACGCAACAACAAGTTTACGGCAGCCCAGCGTCTCCATTTGTTAAACTCTTCCCATATCCAGAAGAAGATCGAGCAAGGGCCGGGGCTGGCCGCATTGCGGAATTCTAAAAAGGCACCGAAGGAGATCGCGGAATCTTTGTACCTAACGATCCTCTCACGCCGGCCGAGGCCTGATGAGCTGACTGCCTTGGCAAAGCACAGAGCGTGGGTCAGAAGACCTGCCGTCGATGTCGCTTGGGCACTAATCAACAGTGCGGAATTCCTTCACCGTCATTAAACCCGCCGCACCAGGAGAACAAGAATGTACACGCCGGACTTTTCTGCTACGCTTCCGAACCGCCGCCAAGTGTTGCAACACGGGATGTTGGGCGCAGCGGGCTTAATGTTATCCAGCAGCCTTTTTGCTCGGGGGCAGAATGCACGGCCGAGGGCGAGGGCTAGGTCCGTCATCCAAATCTGGTTGTGGGGAGGTGCATCTCATCTCGACACTTTTGATCCCAAACCCGCGGCAGGCGACGATTACTGCGGGCAATTGAATCAACCCATTCCTACAAATGACCGAAGCACATCCATTGGCCAACTACTTCCTGAGTTGGCCGGACAGTTCGATAAGTATTCGATTATCCGCAGCATGACACATGGGAACAACAGTCATGAAACCGCTTCGTATCTAGTCCAGACCGGCCGCAATCCAAGCGATCAGGTAGTACATCCCGCCGTCGGCGCAGTCGTTTCCTTGTTTAAAGGAAGACAAGCGGACAACCTGGGCTTGGTACCACCGTACATAGTGCTCACACAGCCCCAAGGCCGATTCTCCGAAGCCGGTTTTCTTGGGTCTCGCTACAGACCATTCGCGACAGGCGGTAACCCGAACGCGTCGCGGTTCGTGGTCGAAGGAATTGTCGGACAGACGACGCCGCAGCAGCTTCGCGATCGCCGTACTTTGCTTCAAAGCTTGAACTCCTTGCCCCGTATGCTTCCTCGCAATCCGACTATGCAGGCACTCACGCGTACGGAAGACGAAGCCTACGAACTTCTCTTAGGAGATGCGGGGAGGTTATTCGATCTCGGGCAAGAGAATAATACCTTGCGTGGTCGCTATGGGCGAAACACTTTTGGGCAGTCCTGTTTGATGGCACGGCGACTGGTGGAACGCGGAGTTCCTTATATCACCATCAATTTCCGCGGCTGGGACACCCACAAGGACCATTTCCCGGCAATGCGCCGCAAGCTGCCGGAACTCGACAAGGGACTGGCGACCCTATTTTCGGATTTGTCGGATCGCGGATTATTGGACAGTACGATCATTTGGTGCTGTGGTGAATTTGGTCGGACGCCACGAATCGCCTGGGACTCACCCTGGAACGGCGGACGGCATCACTTCGGCCGGGTTTTCTCCGCTGTCGTTGGCGGGGGCGGATTCCGAGGCGGAACGGTTGTCGGCGCTTCGGACGAAAGGGGAGAGAGGGTGCGAGAGCGGCCGGTCTATCCCCACGATCTCATTGGCAGCATGTACGAATTGCTGGGCATCGATCCGAACGGCAGACTGCCTCATCCCCAGGGCTTGCAGGTTCGTGTCACTCCCGATCCGGACGAACAGCCAAGCGGCGGTAGACTGACAGAAATCATGTGAGCCTTGGAAAAGTTATGGCTTGGTCGGCAATTCGCTGCCTTGATTGCCATGGAAAGGGAGAATGCGATGAATGTGGATTCCTGGCGTTGGTTAATACTGCCGATGGTTTTCTTCGTATTGGTGAAGCCGGGCCAAGCGCAGGTCTCTCCTCCCAATATTGGTTTCATCTTTCCCGCTGGTGGGCGCCAAGGGACGAGCTTCAAATTAATGATTGGTGGACAATACCTGGACGAAGCGAAAAGTGTCCGTTTTTCCGGGAAGGGAGTGAAGGCCGAGATCCTTGGTCAAACGAGACCGCTGACCCGCAGGGAGATCACCGCTCTTCGCAGAGAACTGTCGAATCTTCAGAAGAAGAAAGACAAGACGCCGGATGACCGCAAGAGGATTGACGAGATTCGTAAAAAAATCGTGCCGCCGTCGGTTCGGGCGACTCCTGCACTTGCCGAGATCGTGACATTGCGTGTGACGATCGATCCCAAAGCAGCACCGGGACCTCGCCAGCTACGTTTAAGGGCAAAAACTGGGATGTCCAACCCGTTTGTTTTTGTCGTCGGACAACTCCCAGAAGTGACGCAGGCAAAGAAATTGGTAAATCCTGAGGCACCGCAGCCAAAAGTTGTTCCAGTCGACGTGACCTTACCCACGGTAATGAACAGTCAAATCATGCCCGGCACGGTGGATCGTTATCGCTTTCCAGCTCGAAAGGGGCAGCAGCTGGTGATTGTTGCCCATGCCCGCTCCTTGATACCCTACTTGGCTGACGCCGTTCCCGGTTGGTTTCAGGCGGCGTTGACGCTCTACGACGATTCCGGGCGGGAAGTCGCCTACAGCGACCATTTTCATCATTTGCCGGATCCTGTCCTCTTCTTCAAGGTCCCGCGCGATGGTACCTATATGCTGGAAATAAAGGATGCCCTCTACCGCGGCCGAGAAGATTTCGTCTATCGAATTGAGGCGGGGGAATTGCCCTTTGTGACCAGTATTTACCCACTGGGAGGCAAGGCCGGGCAAGCCGCGACGGTTGCTCTGCGAGGCTGGAACTTGCCGATGAAAAGCCTAACCATAGATGCACCGAATATGAAGCCCGGAGCGCGATTCTTATCAGTTCGCAAGGGACAAATACGCTCCAATCGTGTGCCTTTTGCTGTCAACACACTGCCCGAGATTCATGAGAAGGAGCAAGACGGCGGGTCCGCTAACGCCCAACAGGTCACTCTGCCGATCATCATCAACGGCCACATCGATCGTCCCGGAAAATGGGATGTTTTTCAATTCGAAGCAAAAAAGGGACAACAGATCGTCGCTGAAGTGCGAGCCCGCCGGCTCGATTCACCACTCGATTCCGTACTGAAACTAATCGATTCACAAGGAAAAACAATAGCCTACAGCGACGATTGGGAAGACCGTGGTCACGGTTTGCTCACGCACCATGCGGATTCCAGGATTATTGCCACTCTTCCGGAAGCTGGCAATTACTTTGTGCATTTGGGTGATGGACAGAGCCAGGGAAGCCCCGCCCACGCCTATCGGTTGCGGCTGAGCGCACCACGTCCGGATTTCGAACTGCGCGTCACACCTTGCAGTATCAATGCCCGCCCGGGTTCAACTCTTCCCATCACCGTCTATGCACTACGGAAAGACGGCTTCGAGGGCGACATCTATTTGAAACTAACTTATACGCCTGTCGATTTCCATCTTGGGGGCGCTAAGATCCCCGCGAAACAGGACGAAGTGCGTGTAACCCTGCATGTTCCCACCACTGAGAGACCTGTGCCAATCGATCTTGTTCTGGAAGGGCATGCTCTGATCAATGGTAAGAGAGTCGTGCGGATTGCCACACCCGCGGAAGAGATGATGCAGGCGTTTATCTACCACCATCTCGTCCCTGCCAAAGATCTGATGGTTACCATCGACGGCCAAGCGAGATCGCGGTTTCCTGCGCGGCTGCTTCCTCCTTTACCGGTTAGGATTCGCCCGGGCGGTACCGCGCTGGTTCGCATTGCCATTCCCCGTGCTTCCTCGAAAAACAGAAAGATCCGCTTGGAACTCAGTGATCCGCCGGAAGGTATTACCCTGAAAAAATCACTTGTGAACGAGAATGGTGCTATCTTGATGCTTGAAGCCGATGCTGAAAAGGCTGTCCCGGGTTTGCGGGCGAACTTGATCGTCGAAGCCTACCCCGAGGCAAGGGCTGGGAGAAAGGCATCGAAACAACCTCTCGGAACATTGCCGGCGATTCCCTTCGAGATTCTCAAGCTTTCCCGATGAGTTGCCGGTGTTGAGAAATGGTGTCAGGACTGTCAGGACCTTTCTTTAGCACGCGACAAAACGGTTCCGGATACTCTCAAAATATCTTCTAAATTCGACCCCCTCAGAGGATTCTTTAGCCATCATTATGTTTCAGACTGAGGTTGCCAAACATGAGCAGGAGTTTCAACGCATGATGTTCCTGAAACAGAATATCGTGAACTCCGTTAACCCGGAAGTCGGTTTTTGATGACGTATGTTAATCCAGTTTCGAAATGGGAGAATTAATCTTCCACTTCAGCAAATCGGATGTAGTATGGCAACCTACAAACTGCTCCCCGGTGGCCTTAGGACCGGAGCTCTAAGCACTTTAAATCTGCAGCCGAGAGTTCTCCATCTTATTTTGAGATTCTCTAACTAACGCCGGTAGGCCGCCACGTAGGCCGCCACCGATGCTTCGAATTAAAACTAACTTGAAAAAACTCCTTTGGGCCCGACCGAGGCAGGTAATGCAACATAGTTACCCGATGGAAATTGATCCCCCGCTAGTTTTCGAGTGCAGATCGCTATCAAAGCTTCCTTGGTGGAGTGGAAAACGATATTTCTGCCCTTGTTCTCTACCAAGGGCAGGTGGATTTTTCTTGGCGAAAAATTTCGCGGTGGGTTGCCGACAATGTCTTGCTCAGTTAATTTTTACATGTCTT